>NZ_DF977001.1:0-300000 GCF_001485475.2 Tepidanaerobacter syntrophicus
CCCGGCAGAGAGATTGATGAAAATGCAAGTCCTCAGTTTATCGGCGGAACCTTCATGCAGCCGGAAGAATACGATCAGCTGATAGAAGATCCTGTAGGATTTATTGCAGAAACCATACTGCCTAGGGTGTGCACTAATCTGGAGACAAAAAGAAAGGCCATGGCTACATGGGTAAGAGTCGGTATGGAACTTGAGAAAGGCGCTCGTTTAGGCGGTGAAGTCGGCAGAATCTCTGCAGAGTTAGGTTATCCATATATCCCCATGGGCTGGGCATATGCCCCAATGGATATTATCGGAGACTTTTTAAGAGGCATAAGCAATGCCGCTCTTGATGTTAGAAGATACCCGGATAAGATCAAAAAAGCCGTCGATGCTCTTACAGAACCGGTAATCACGTATGCTTTAGACGCATGTAAGCCGATAAATGCAGAAGTGGCTTTCATACCATTGCATTTAAACGAATACTTATCGCCTAAACTTTATAATGAGTTTTACTGGCCTTCGCTAAAGAAAGTCATTATAAGGCTTTATGAAGAGGGCGTCAAATCAGAGGTATTTTTTGAAGGACATCATGAGCCTCATCTAGAGACCATTTTAGAACTGCCTAGGGGATGGGGAATAGCATATTTCGAAAAAACTGACGTTGTTAAGGCGAAAGAAGTATTAAAGGATCATACATGTGTAATGGGCGGCCTGCCTATAAGTTTATTAGTCAGTGCCACGCCGCAAGAAATCGACGAATATGTTAAGACCTTACTCGAAAAAGTAAAACCAGGCGGAGGATTTATATTGGCTCCGGCTGTCGGAACCGCTCCGGCAATTACGCCACCTGAAAACATACATGCCTTAATTAGCGCAGTAGAAAAATACGGTTAATTTGTGCAAATACTCCAAAAGCTTGTTTAATTGAAGGGGATGAGCCGTTATGGAAAAAAAGCCACTAAGCAAAGCCGTAAAGACATTCTATGGCATCGGAGATTTTGGTTTTGGTTTGATGGCATCAGTTGAACTTTATTTCTTTGTATTTTTCCTGACCAATGTTGCTAAACTTTCATTGCCAACAGTTGCTCTCATCAGTTCGATAACGAGTATCGTAGATGCAGTGTCATCACCTTTTTACGGAGCTATAATCAGCGGCACTAAGCCTTTAAAGTGGGGACGAAATCGTTCTTGGATATTGATAATGCCTCCGCTTGTCGTAATCTTTTATATATTCCAATTTAGCAAGATCGGTCCGGAATCAGTAGCCGCACTGATTATCTGCGCCGGTTTTATTCTAAGCCATATCGCATGGAACCTGCCCTGGGTAGCAAATGTTGCGCTTATTCCGGTACTTGCCAGTGACCCTGATGAAGCAGCATTGCTGGCATCAAGACGTGCTACTTGGACTGCTCTTTCAGGAATAGTATTCTCTTATACCGGAGCACCCTTGGCAGAGTATTTTGGCAGGGTTACAAACAATGAAGTATTGGGTTACACCATTCTGGCAGGGCTTACAGGTTTGATTATGATGATCTGTTACTGGATCGTTTTTAAGATAACAGAAGGCTATGAGCCTACGGGAACTGCAGCTCAAGACACAACTCAGGCTCAAAAAGTTTCACTAGCTGCTATGGTAAAAAGCCTTGTCCAAAATCCACCCCTTATTGTGCTGTTAATATCAGACTTTTTCAGGAACATGGTCCTCTTTGTTATGACAGCAGCTGCAGCTTATTACTTTACTTATGTAGCACAAAATATGGGACTATTTTCAGCATACTTACTAATAGTATCTATAGCAACTATGATAGGATCATACTTTGCAGGTTCAGTTGCAAAGAAAATGTCATCGCGGAATGCCACCATCTTTGGTCTGTATGCCTTAGGCATATCGCTTATAATATGTAAATTCGTAGCACTAAATGTTACTATGTTTTTCATTGTAATAACTATATCTAGTATATTTACAGGAATTCTAACATCAGTAACCGTAAGCTTATATTCTGATGTATCTATTTATGCTTACTGGAAAACAGGAGAAGACGCATCTCCCTTTGTTATGGGCTTGATGACGGTAGCCTTAAAGCTTGCAGTTATATCCAGAGGAACGGTGATTCCTTTTGTCTTGGCGTCGGTAGGATTTACCCCGGGAATAGATCCTGCCTCAGCTACTGAAGCACTTAAGATAGGCGTAATAAATGCTTTCCTATTCATACCCGGAATCTTTGCATTAATCGGCGCTGTAATACTGCACTTAGGTTATAAGCTGACGCGAGAAAAAGTTATAGAATATCAAAACGAAATAAATAAAAGATTGGCTCAACAAGCTTAAATAACAAAAGCAAAAGAGGTATGCCTTTAATTTAAAGGCATACCTCTTTTTTCGCTTTAGGACTACACTTGAATTTTTCGTATTTCTTTGTCAATTTTAAGCACAGATGCTTCGATATTTGTTATATAGAATAGCTCAAAATTCGAACTTTCGGGCGAACCATAAATGGCAGCAAGGCTGGGAGCAACAGCAAATGCCTGTTTTTTAGCTTCTATGTTCTCGTCAAACACAGCTCTACCGCTTATGCGAACCCACTCATCTTTAGATATCATTGCGCAAATTTCTACGGCAGGATTCGCCTTAAGCTGCCTATAGACATTTTTGTGATTGCCCGTGCAAAAATACAACTTCCCGTTGTAATTCATGACAAATCCAAACGGGCGAACTTTAGGTTTATCACCGTCAACAGTTGCCACATAAAATACAGAAGCATCTGTCAGCATTTTTAATAATTCTTCCATCTTCCTCACCCCTATTTTTATTTAATTATTACTTATTACTTAATACTTTCTCATTATCAATATCGCTATTTTCATGATATATCTTAGATAAGTAACTGTTATCTTCACTCATTTCCTTTTTTTGATTTATCATATCAATAAAGGCTTCAAGTCTTGTTCTGACGCCGGCTTTAGCTGAATGTTCATCTAGCACCAGTGTCATTACTGGAATTGAATAATCTTTCGCGACTCGAGGTATTGCGCTTTTTGCAACAATTTCAGGCATGCAGGTAAAAGGCAGAAGATGTATAACACCATCAAAACCATTTTTTGCAAAACTTGCAATTTGAGCTACGGTTTCTTGGCCGTGGCCACCTATAAAGCGCTTAATATAAGGTTCTGCTAACTTTAACATTTCCTTATAATCTTTTGGCTTTAAAAAGGAAGGAAAAAGATTTATTCTGACCCAGTCTGTAAGGTAAACGCTTCGATACACTTCGGCGCCGAGACTGTTCAGCTCAGATTCTATGTCTAAGTTTACAAAGGGCTCCAATACAGTATATATTTCACCTACTATTCCGATTTTGGGGAAGGTTTTATCCTTTATAGTCTCAATGCTGTCAAATGTTTCCAGCATAACTGCTTTATATTCATCTAGCTCTGCTTCTTTCTTTATATCCTTTATTTTATGAATTACTTCTTTGTACTTTTTATCGGTCTGACCTTTTATTTTTTCCTTTGGCCTTATTTGAGACAATTTCATGTCTGCAATATCCAACAGAATGGCCTTTTTCCATGCAATTATAGCTGCCTTTATTATATTTTTTAGTGAATTTTGTTTTCTGTTAGTAAGCACTCTAATATCACTTACTAACTTTAAAAAATTATTTTTCGGAGGTTCTACTATGACCATTTTAAAATCAAAACCTAAATCTTTTAAAATTTCTCGCTCTACTTCACCATAATAGCCAAACCTGCAGGGCCCTATTCCACCGGCCATGACAATGGTATCTGCACCGTTTTCAAGGGCTTCAATAAAATTCCCCACATTTATTTTAAGTGGAAGGCAAGCAAATTCCGGCGAATGCAGGACACCAAGTTCTAAGGTTCTTTTTGTGCAAAAAGGCGGAACAACTACTTCTGTGCCTAGGTTTTCAAATAGAGATTCAAGCACAATGTATAAATTACCCATATGAGGAAAAGTCACTTTCATTGAACCTTCCTCCCTTCTAAAACATCCAAAAAAGCCTCAAGCCTTGTATCAAACCCGGCTTCAGCGGCGTGTTCATCAAGGGTTAGATACAGAAAAGGAATTTTATAGTAACGTTTTATTTTTCTTTCCAAAAGTTCACCTACAAAAGAATCGGGACCACATCCGAAAGATGCAACATGGATTATTCCATCAAGCTCTCCTTTGTCTAAAAAGTAGAAAGCAGCACCTAACGATCTTTCCCCTAGTGTCCAGAACATATCTTTTGTCAGTTTCTTGGCCCCTTTTTTGATTTCACTATCTGAAACCATGTCAGTTGTTATAAGATTAATATGCTGTCTTTTGAGCTTAGCAACAAGGTTCATGCTAAGAAAAGTATCGTATATATTGTAATGGTGCCCCACTAATAAAACTTTCGGATATGAAGCAGTATGTAGCTCGGATTCCTCTTGTTTTGGAGGTTTAAAATCGATATCCGGCAAGATTTCGCATGGGGCTATTTTGTATGTAGTGATAAATTGTTTATACTTTTTTTGCGCGCTTGCTGCTTTATGATAGGCCCGCAGCACTTCTGTCTTATTTTTATTAAGAGCATCGCCAATTTGTATTACGTGGTTTTTAATGCCTTTCTTGCTTTTATAAAGATTTAATTCGGCATCGATTAACGGCGGTAACTTCGGAATGCTATTTCTTATCATATCCGGCAGCCCTAAAAACTTTGGGCAGAGATATTTTTGCGGCTCTATGCTTACAATTCTGGGAATAAAAATAGCATCAACCTTATCTGCCAGATCTGCTACATGGCCGTGAAAGCTTTTAATCGGCAGGCATGCATCATCTACGCATAATGCAACTCCTTTTTTAAGCAGTGCCTCGTTAGTAGAGGATGACAGCACAACCTGCTGACCTAAAGCCTCAAAAAATACCTTCCAAAAAGGGTAGTATTCATAATAAAACAGTGCTCTGGGTATGCCTATTTTCATCAATACACCTCTGTTGCTAACTTGTTGTTTGGTTTAACCATTTTAAAAAACTTTCTCGTTTATCAGATGTTATCTCTCCTGATATCACTAAATAATCCATTGCGCGGGTAAGCGCCACATAAAGCAGCCTTTTGGCTTCTTCAATCTCTTTGTTATCAAGAAAGTTTTTCAACTCTTGCCACTTCTCTTTATCTTTTTTAATTGCAAGACCGACTTCCGGATCAAATAATATCTCAGAAGATACCGTTGATAAGCTTTGGCCGCTGTCTGCCAGGATAACTATGGGAAACTCCAATCCCTTTGCCGAATGTATTGTAATAAACTTTACAACATCTTCTTCTTCAGAAACATCCACCGCCTCCTGATACTCTGAGCCCCAATTCGAAAGTTCTTCTAAAAATTCTCTTAAGGTAAAGCCTTCTTCATCATAAACTGCACATAAATCTAAAAATTGAAGCAGGCTCTCGGTATCAAGGACATCTTCTAAATCGGTATATAAAAGCTTTGAATCTTTTATAATCTGTTCTGCCAGTTGTTTAATTGTTGCCTTATCTTTCATTTTAACCCACTTTTGAAATAATTTAAAGGCTTCCTCGGAGTCTATATTCTCATCAAAGATATTACTTAATTTTTTGCCGTTAAGCACATATTCTGCAATTTTATCATCATCCACTTTAAGCAAGTGCGAAAGTGCGCCATATATGTTTATATCATCTTTATACTCCACAGCCTTTAATCCCAAAAGAAGATTTTTTACTCCATGGCTTTCTTTAAGAGTCCCGACTTCAGCCACATAAAATGGTATATTGCGTGCGCGAAACTCCTCAATATAACAGGAAAGATGGGTTTTTCTCCTAAAGAGCACGGCAAAATCTCGAAAGGTGGGCTTTCGGTATCCTCCTGTGGTGCTGTCATATACCTTTACAGAATCATCGGACAACATTTCTAGTATCTTATCTGCAATAAGTCTTGCTTCCTGCTGCCTCCGCTCTCTCATCAAGCCGCTATTTTGCCCAATAAGGAAACAGATATTTTTTCCATCATGCTGCCTTTTGTAATTAATCGGTTCATAATTCTCCATGATGTCTTCAAAAGCTTTGTTTACAAACGTTATTATTTTATCGTTACTTCGAAAATTATCTTTTAAACTTAAGGACTTTCCATTTTTCTCTAAATCTTTTCTGAGCTTTTCGAAAAGCTCAACACGCGCTCCTCTAAAGCCGTAGATGGATTGTTTTTTGTCTCCCACCACAAAAAGATTTGTATCTTTGCCTAACAGCCGAAGAATTTTGTCTTGGATAAAGTTCAAATCCTGATATTCATCTACCAAAATAAATTTAAATTTTTGTTGATAGTTTTTCAAAATTTCCCGATTTTTTTCGAACATATCCAGCGTCTTTTCCAGAATATCTTCATAGTCAAGAACGTGCTGTTTCTCTTTTTTGCTGCCATAAATCTTTAAAGATTCTTCAATTAACATCACTATGGTTTTTTCATCTTCACTAATCGCCATTTCAGATAAAGTAGCAATGCTTACACCTTGGTTCTGTATTTTTATTATATTTTGATAAAGCTCATCGGATAATTTTCCAAAGCCCATTTCTGAAGTAATCTGAAAAACATTTTTGTTTTCTAATTTTCCTATAACGGCCTCTTGTATGCTTTCCTTGAGCCACGCATTCCCTTGATACTCCTTTGCTACCTGTGCCTCAGGGTCTATGGAAGCTTCTACCGGATTTTCTTTAAGCAATCGCAAGCAAAAACTATGTATTGTGCTGATATAAGCAGTTGAAAGCCTGAGTAGGTTTTTAGAGATGCTGTCATTGTATTTTTGCATTTTCATTTCGTATCTGAGCCGCTCTCTCATTTCAAGAGCTGCTTTATTTGTATATGTTATGGCGGCAATTTCGTCAATACTTGCAAGGCCCTGCTGTAATATATAAATTATGCGGCCCACCAGTATTCTAGTTTTGCCGGCACCGGCACCGGCTGTGACTACAAGGCTTTTATCTATTGTTTCGATAGCTTCTTTTTGTAAAGGGGTGTGTCCCATATTAAAACTCCTCCCAGGGACAAATTTGAGTAAAATCGCAAAAGCTGCCATAGCTTTGTATTTTTGGACATTTTTTTGGTTCTATCGGAAATTTCCCTTCTCTTATATTGTTTACATAAGCTCTGACTGTGTCTTTGGTTTTTTCCATAACGGTTTCCCATTCTTCTTGTGTTAAAATCCCTTTTTTCTGCCTCTTTGAAATAAATGGCAGATCTCTATCTCTTACAATAAAGTTATCTATAGCACCTTTTTTAACAGAAACAAAAGCTCCTCCCACTACCGGTTTTTTTAATATATGTTCCGCAGCCAAGATATATATTGGCATTTGAAGGTTTGTTCCATCTTCCATCTCTTTTATATCCGGTGTTGACCCGCTTTTATAGTCGATTATCAGTAATCTGTGCTGTGCGTCTTCATCTATCCTGTCAATTTTTCCCGAAAGCAAGATGTCTGGGGCAAAATCCAAGGAAAAATTTTTCTTGGATCCAAAACCAAGCTCAAAAAGAATCGGTTTAAAGTCTCCTCTTGAGGCTACATACCAGCCGACATAGTTCGTTATGCTTTTTGCAATTTCATTTTTCTCTATTTCAAACAGCAGAGGATGCGGAAAACTCTCTTTTACGCCGGAATTTTCCATGACACTTTCTGTAAGAAAGATTATCTCATTTTCGTATTCTTCTAATTTTATGCTTTCAAGGGTATCTTTATGATTTTTAAAAAATATCTCTAATATTTTATGTATGGCACTGCCCCGTGAAACCGCCGTATATTCTCCTTCTTCATCAGGTGCTGCAAGGCCTATGACTCTTGCAAGAAAAAACTTATAAGGACATTCGCCGTACATGTTTAGGGAAGCTGCGCTGAAAGGTTCTTCATGAAATCGCTTGCCTAATATTTTTCTTGTATTTTCTGAAATAGTTCCTAAAGTTTCACTGAAATTTTTAAATCCGGTAGAAGTATACATATCTTCTAATCTGACATCTTTAACCTCGGCTTTTAAATCATAAAGTATATCTTCTATATAGGAAGACATCAGTGAAGATGAGTTATCTTCCAAAACTGCCGGATAAGAAAAGCAGCCTGTAGAACTTGATGCCAGCAAAAATTTTAAGCAGCGCTGCTCATCCTCAAGATGACTATCTATGGTATCAAAACTGTAACCTATCTCATTGAGTCTTTTCCTCTCATCTTCCTTTATAAGCCAGTCAGGTCGTAATTCTGCCGGAAAATCTCCTTCTATCATCCCTGCCGCATAAATCTTTTCAAATTTTAGCCCTATTATTTGTTCTAGAGAAAGTATCCGAATACCTTCTTTATCGGAATCAAAACAGTTGTAGGAATAATTTCTTAAATAGGGTGCAAAAAAATTTATAAATCCTTCAAAATCTGTATATTCTTCTCCTGCCATTTCCCCTATATCTTCTAATTCATCCAAAAGTTTAATTAGGGCCTGAAATGCCGTAATATCGCGTTTTACAAAATCAGGGTCGTCACTATGAATATTGTAAAATCTGTTGGGATATCCATTGTCGGCAAGAAAACTTTTTGATATTTCGGCCCATTTATTGATTTTATGCCGTGAAATATTAGTTTTTAAAAGAATTTGTACAAAATAATCTGTTGTTTCTTCTTTTACAAGTCTTAAAAACGCTTTTACGAAAGGATTTTGGATAAGGGGTGCTTTTATATCAAAGTTTAACGATAAGTTCGCCTCTTTTGCCGCGTCTTTTAAAAGATATTTATAGGCTTTGGGCTTCGGCAAAACTATGCAGATTTTTTGCGGGGGAATGCCTTCTTCTAAATCTCTTAAAATCATTTTTGATATGTATTCAATTTCAATCCTCTTGTTTTGAGCCTTAATGGCATTTACATGTTTCATTTTATGCTCAAGGGGCAAGTTGACTATAACCCCTTTATCTACTATAACTTCCAACACTTTTTTCTGTATCGGATAAAGCCTATAAAATCCCCTAAAACATATTTTGTCAAACTGTTCAATATACTTTGCTTTACCTGCGTAGTCTGCCGAAATTATTTGGCAATCTTCTAAGTCATATAGAAGGTTTTCGGCAAGAAAATCCTGATATGTTCGGTATATCAAAGCCAAATCTTTTAGGCGAGGTGAATCCTTCAATATTTTATCAGCAATGTCAGGGGTTATGCCTTGTAATTTCAATTCCATTATTACTTCACTAATGCGCCGCACATATCCGGGCCTATATTCGCTGAAAAATTTAAATTGATTTTTCTCTTGCAGGCTATGAAAGATACGGCTGATTACTATATCTCTTTTAAAATTCCCGATAATATTTTTTGAATCTATAACATCTTTTATAATGTTTCTTATAAACTCTTCATAGAAAATTGCTGCCTCGCCGGCTGTTTGTGCTTGACTTTCTTGTTCTGCCAAATATGATGTAGGATATACATTAAGTTGTCTCATAATTTTTCCTCGCTAATATCTTCTTAAAGCTATACATTAAAGAATACCACAATAGTAGAATTTTTTCAATTATTTAACTATCTTTTGCAGTTATCGGCTTATAAACAGTAGGCCAGCGCTTTTTGGCGCTGGCCAGTAGTAGAGGTTGTAAGCTAGTTTATGCGCTTGCAAAAACCTCTAAGAATTCATTTTCCTTTAACTTTTCTTTTTCAAGCAGTGCTTGGGCTACTTTATGAAGTTTGTTGACATTGTCTGACAAAAGTGACCTAGCTCTGTCATAACAGCTGCTGATAATATTTTTAACTTCTTTGTCGATAGATGCTGCCACTTCTTCGCTGTAGTTTCTGCCTTGTGCAATATCTCTTCCCAGAAATACTTCTTCCTGCTTATGGCCCAGTGTCATTGGGCCTATATTTTCGCTCATGCCATACTCCATAACCATTTTTCTTGCAATCTGAGTTGCCCGCTCTAAATCATTTTGGGCACCGGTGCTTATTTCATTGAGCACTAGCTCTTCTGAAACACGGCCGCCAAGTAAATGGGTTATTTGGTCCATGAGTTCATTTTTACCCATAAAGAAGCGATCTTCTTTCGGCAAAATCATAGTATATCCGCCTGCTCTGCCCCTAGGCACTATAGATACTTCATGAACCGGGTCTACAGTCGGCAGTAAATGTGCCACTACAGCATGTCCCGCCTCATGATAGGCAACCAATCGGCGCTCTCGTTCTGTCATAACTCGGCTTTTCTTTTCCGGCCCTGCTATTACTCTAGTTATAGCCTCTTCTAGCTCCGGCATTTCTATTTTCTTTTTATTGCGCCTTGCTGAAAGAAGCGCTGCTTCATTCATCAGGTTTTCAAGATCAGCACCGGTAAATCCGGGCGTCCTTCTGGCCAGTACTGAAAGCTCTACATCTTCTGCTAAAGGCTTGTTTCTTGCATGAACCTTGAGTATTTCTTCTCTTCCTTTTACATCAGGTCTGTCTACCACAACTTCTCTGTCAAACCTGCCAGGTCTTAAAAGCGCAGGATCTAATATATCGGGGCGGTTAGTAGCAGCTATAACTATTATGCCCTCATTAATACCGAAACCGTCCATTTCTACAAGCAGCTGGTTTAGCGTCTGTTCTCTTTCATCATGTCCACCGCCAAGACCTGCTCCTCTTTGGCGGCCCACTGCATCGATTTCATCAATAAATATGATACACGGCGCATTCTTTTTAGCTTGGTCAAACAAGTCCCTGACCCTTGCTGCACCAACACCTACAAACATTTCCACAAAGTCCGAGCCGCTTATTGTAAAAAACGGTACCCCGGCTTCCCCTGCTACAGCTCTTGCTAAAAGTGTTTTTCCTGTTCCCGGAGGGCCTACCAGTAAAACTCCCTTGGGAATGCGCGCCCCCAGCTCTATAAATTTCTTGGGATGTTTTAAAAACTCCACTACTTCTTCTAATTCTTCTTTTGCTTCATCTACGCCTGCCACATCTTTAAAAGTCACTCTTCTTTTATCGTCTGTATGAAGCTTTGCCTTACTCTTGCCGAAAGACATCACTCGTCCACCACCGCCTTGGCTCTGCTGCATTAAGAAATACCATGCGCCAAATATAAATACCATGAGCAGTAGAGGGGACAAAATTTGCGTCCACCAAGGCGTAACAGGCTTAGGCTCTGAATCCACCGTCAATGCGCCGCTTCCGGCAAGCTTATCTATTTTAGCCATAAAAGTAGTCAGATCAGGAACATAGCTTACAAAATTTCTACCATCTTTTAGAGTGCCTTTGATGTTATTTTCTATTATCACTATTTTTTCCACTTCACCTTTGTCAAGGCGTTGAAGTAATTCTGAATATCCTAATCTGATCTGAGCTGCTTCCTGGTTAGAATACCATTGGACAACTGATAAAATTAAAATTATTATCAGCAAATAAAAACTTAGACTCCTAAAAAAGTTGTTCAAAAATTTTCCTCCCTTCTTGCACCACTAGACCAAACACATTTTACCACATAAATTACATTTTTACAATTATGCAAAATTTCTAATGCACCTCTTGATAATAATTTTCTTTATTACTTTATCCTTTGTAGATTTCAGGCTTTAACACGCAAATATCTCGTAAATTCCTATATTTTCCGGCATAGTCCAAACCATAGCCCACAACAAAATCATCCGGAATTTCAAAACCTAAATAATCTATTTTCAAATCAACTTTTCTGCGATTTGGCTTGTCAAGCAGTGTACAGATTTTAAGGCTGGCAGGTTTACGGGACTTTAAGATTTTATGCATATAGCTTAGAGTCAGCCCTGAATCAACTATATCCTCGACTATTAAGACATCCTTTCCCTCCACGGATTCATCAAGATCTTTAAGTATCCTAACGACTCCGGAAGATTCAGTGGATGTTCCATAGCTCGACACCGCCATAAAATCAATTTTTAAAGGCAGCTCTATAGAGCGAATAAGGTCTGACATGAAAACTACAGCGCCCTTTAGCACCCCTATTACGATAAAATTATCGCTATCCTTATAATCGTTGGTTATTTTTTCTCCCAGTTCCTTTACTTTTTCTAAAAGCTGCTCCTCTGTTATTAAAACTTGCTTTACATCATTGAGCAAGGCTATCCTCCTATTCGCTGCTTATTTTAAGATTTACAAATCAATTAGCATTTATTTTACCACAATGCCTATTACCTATCAAGTATATCAAAATTTCCTTCATTTATTATTCTTAAACGCAAAACTTTTTTTGTTTTGTCATCCAGTTTAAACCTATCATCAATTCTCATTCCTGCAACCCAAATGATATTACCGCAAGATTCTACTATTGGGATTTTATTTCTCTTTCTTCGAGGAATTTTTTCATCAATAAAAAACTCCTTTATTTTTTTAAAACCATCAGCACCTAAAGGTTTAAATTTGTCGCCGGCTCTTCTGTTTCTTACAATCAGATTGCAGTTTCCCACTTTATCAAAATCAAGGTATGCGGTGTTTGGGTCAATAGGCATATTAAAATTAGGATCGGGCGGTATAATATCGGCTTCTATCGTAACTCCACTTTCGGCTATAACAACCTTGCCCGGAACGGAAAGCTCATAAATATAATCAGGAACATCCGTATCTTTGCCGTCAGCATACAGCACAAATCGGCCATATTCTTTAATGCCTATAATGCCTTTGGGCAAGTCTATTATTTTGCCTGTTTCGGATTCTTCTATAAATTTAACCAGAAGCGCTGTGTGTTTTTCTTCAAAATCCTTTGTGTCTCCGGCAATTTTTTCTATTGCAAATCTTGCTACGTAGTATTTTATAGCTTCATGCAAATTTAAAAACTTCCCTATGTTTATTATAACGCAAAAGGGTTCAAAGTCTAGTACGTCTCTTGAAGCTTTTTGAGCCTCTTCCTTTATAAACGAAAGGTCTCGACGCGCTATTTCGGAAAGGCGGCGAAGGGATTTCCCCAGATGAGGACAGTATTTTTGTTCAATCAGAGGCATTAATTCAAGGCGAATACTGTTTCTAAAATAATCAGTCGTAAGATTTGTTGAATCTATTCTAAAAGGGATATTATTCTGATTTAGGTATTCTTCGATTTCTTCTCTCGGGATTTCAATAAGGGGTCTTATATAGAAATCTCGAACAGGCTCGATGCCCAGTAGGCCTTCTAAACCGCTGCCTCTTAAAATATTCATAAGTATAGTCTCTTCATGATCGTCTCTGTTATGGCCGGTAGCTATTTTATCTGCTTTTATTTCACTTCTTACACGTTTAAAAAAATCGTATCTGACACGTCTTGCCGCATCTTCCATAGAAAGTCCCTTGGCTGAGGCATAAGAAGGAACGTCAAGCCTTTCGGTAAAAAGCTCAATATTCCAGGATTTACATAATTTTTCTACAAACTCTGCATCTTGTCCTGATTCATCGCCTCGTATCATATGATCCAAATGGGCTGCATATACATAAATATTAAGTTCTCCTTGGAGTGTGACTAAAAGATGTAAAAGACAGACAGAATCAGGCCCTCCAGATACTCCGGCAATAATCTTGTCTCCTTTTTGAATCATATTGTATTTTTTAAGCGTTGAAAGAAAAATTTCATTTACATTCATTTTAAGTCTTCCTTAAGATTTTAACATTATTAAATAAAAAAAGCCGCATTTTGCGACTTGTTATTTTGCAGCTTGGTGACCCCGAGGGGATTCGAACCCCTGATACCGCCGTGAAAGGGCGATGTCTTAACCACTTGACCACGGGGCCTTTTTGGTAGCGGCGCAGGGATTTGAACCCCGGACACTGCGGGTATGAACCGCATGCTCTAGCCACCTGAGCTACGCCGCCATGTAAGATATTTGCATATTTTGGTTGCGGGGGCCGGATTTGAACCGACGACCTCCGGGTTATGAGCCCGACGAGCTACCGGACTGCTCCACCCCGCGTCATTTATATAATATCGTAAATGCCAAGCTATTTTATTTTACAACAAAAAGTCGAATCCGTCAAGCCAAATCGTTTTGTTGAAATAGACAGAAATCTCTGCTATAATGAATTATAAAGTCTGATATTGCTTATCTTTATGAATAATTGTTTCATGGAGCAAGGTGGTATTTTATGGCTTAGAATTTTAAGGAAGTGGTATTAATGAATATCGTTATTTTGAGCACTTATCCCCCTAGAGAATGCGGGATAGCTTCTTTCTCTAAGGACCTTAGGGACAATCTTGTATCTATCGATGAAAATGTCAGCATCATCGCCATAACAGACGCAAAAAATTCCTACGATTATCCCAAAGAGGTTATTTTTGAGGTAAGTCAAGATGAAAAAGAAAGCTTTCGGGAGGCAGCAGATTTTGTAAATCAATCTTCGGCAGATGTTGTCATAATCCAGCATGAATACGGTATATTCGGAGGCGATGACGGCAGCTATGTCCTTGAATTTGCAAATCATCTTAAAAAACCATTTGTAGTTACTACTCACACAGTGCTTTTGGAGCCAACTTTTGGTCAAAAAAATGTGCTTTCTCGGTTAGGAGCTGCAGCAAACGGAATTGTGTGTATGACAAAAAGATCCGCAAAGCTTTTGAGTAAAGTTTACAGCGTCCCTGAACATAAAATACGCGTAATCCCTCATGGCGTTCCATTTTTTGAACCTAAAGGCAGGGATGAATTAAAGCAAAAATACGGATATACCGGAAGAACAATAGTTTCAACCTTTGGCCTTATAGGTCCGGGTAAAGGCATTGAAAATTGCATAAAAGCAATTTCCGAACTTGTACCGCATCATCCGGATATTCTTTACTTAGTTCTCGGCAAAACACATCCGAATATTATAAAAAAATATGGGGAATCTTATAGGGCTTCGCTTGTAAGCTTAGTAGAAGAATTAGGATTAACCGACAATGTAAAATTTATAAATGAATTCCTCTCACTAGATAAGTTGGGAGATTATCTTTACATGACTGATGTGTATGTAACGCCATATCCCAACAAAAATCAGGCTGTAAGCGGCACGCTAACTTATGCGGTAGGATGTGGAAGGGCAATAGTATCTACGCCTTATGAATATGCTCTTGAAATATTGGGCGATGGAAGAGGGCTTATTGCTCAAAATAGTGATGACCCTAAAGAACTTGCTTTTTTAATAGAAAAAATTATTAACGATCCCGCCTTGAAACAATCCTTGGAAAATAAGGCGCAAGAATTGGGTAAAAAAATGAGTTGGAATAATGTCGCAAAGTTATATAGGAGCTTTTTAGAAGAACTCATCGCTTTTGCTGATTCCAAGATAAAAGAGGTGGTGTCTGATGAAAGAAGTCTCCTATAAACATTTGGAGAAAATGACGGATAATACCGGAATAATACAATTTGCAAAATATGATAATCCTATAAAGGAAAGCGGATACACCGTCGATGACAATGCACGGGCTTTGATTGTGGCTTTAAACGCTGATAAAGGCATGAAAGACCTGGCTAAGATTTACATTGAATTTATAAAAAGTGCTCAAAGGCCTGACGGCACTTTTGCAAATCTAAAGCTGGATGAAAATTTCGTTCCTGACATTGATTCTGAAGACAGTATTGGAAGGGCTTTTATGGCTTGTTGTTACGCATTCTGTAATAAAAACTCTTCTTCGGAAATTAAAGAAACCGCGCAAGGTATCATCAAAAAGACCTTACCTGTCATAGAAAACTTTAAAAGTCTGAGAGCCATAGCATATTCTCTTATAGGGCTTGCCTCGCTTTTAGGAAATGGTTTTGAAGATGTGCAAAGCACAGACGACATTTACAAAATAGCCGGTGATATGGCAGAGCGATTAAACAATGCCTATACAGCAAACCACAGTGATAACTGGCAGTGGTTTGAAGAATACTTAACTTACTGCAATGCCGTTTTGCCTCATTCTTTGTTTCTTTATTATGCTGTTTCCGGAGATAAAAAATCCCTTAGGATCGCAGAAGAATCTTTGAATTTTTTAACAGATGCCCTTTTTAAAAACGGTTATTTGTCAATTGTAGGAAATCAGGGATGGTGGCAAAAAGACGGCAGTATACCTACCTTTGATCAGCAGCCTGTTGATGCTGCATCTATCACCCTTGCATGTATTTGTGCTTATTTTGTAAAAGGTAAGAAAGAGCACTTGGATATGGCAAAACTTTCTTACAGATGGTACTGGGGAAAAAATGTAAATAGCTTGCAAGTATACAATGAAACTTCAGGCGGCTGTCATGATGCATTGACTTCCTGTGGTATAAATATGAATCAAGGAGCAGAAGCGCTAGTAAGTTTTCTGCTGACTCATCAAATATTGGAAAATATTTTAAACAACAATGCACAAGATACGGCAGAAATACCTGCTGTATAAAAAGAGAGGGTAGAATCCCTCTCTTTGTTTCTTATCTTTTTTCGGTTTTTTGTCTTATTTCATAGGGTATTAAATCCCCAATTTTCCCGAACGCAGCGCAAAGATACGTATCCGCTGCCCCATAATACACTAAAATTTCATCATCTGCTTCCAGTATCTCTCTGTCGCTTACAGGAACTGCACCGCAGGTAAAAACTACATTCGGAACCCACGATGTTGATTTGTCCCCCACTTCATAATGCATCTGTGGAGAAAGAATAGGGTTTGGAGACCTGTACAGAAGTCTTGACGGATTATCAAGTTCAACTAATGCTGCACCCAGCCTGTAGACCAAATTGTCATCGACTCCATGATATATCAGAAGCCACCCGTATTTTGTCTTTATAGGTTGGGCACCTGCACCGATTTTCATGGAATCCCACATCATTCCTGTCCGAGGTCCCATAATTATCTTATGCCCGTCTTTCGGCCAGGGAAATTTAAGCTCTTCAGAATATGAAACCCATATGCTAGGCTCAATTCTATGATAGAGTATATACTGATCGTTGATTTTTTCGGGAAAGATAACTGCATCTTTATTCCATATATTTGGAAAAGCAAGGCCTAATCTTTCCCATTTACTAAAATCTCTTTTTAAAAAGTCTGTGATGCCAATACAAGCGGCGGCTATTTGAGCTACTACTCCATCATAAGCGGTATAAAACATATAAATTTTGTCTCCCATTATAACTGTCCTGGGATCTTCGCAACCTTTTTTCTCTTGCGGAGTTTGCGGGAAAAAAATAGGTTCCGGAAGTCTTTCTAAGATATTGCAGCCATCAGATACAGCCATTCCAATCCTAGAAATATTATCATCGCCAAAAGCTCTGTAAAGTATGAATACCTTGTTTTCTATTTTGAGAGCTGCAGCATTGAGCACATATTTAGACTCCCACGGATGATCATGGATAGGCCGCAATATGGGATTGCCTTCATATCGCACAAGGCTTCCTGCGGGAGGCCAATTTTCTATATCTTGAACTACAACAGCATCATTAAAGGGTTTTATTTTTAAAAGGATATTTGCAATATCGTAACTTTCTTTTCCTTCTCCCATAAGTTGAAACACTACCTCCATGATTTCTTCTTCACTGTATCCCATGTATTTACATAGTTCTACCAAAAGTTCATTATTGAACCAGTTTCGTTCTACATGAATTGAAAGAGGTGCTGGTACTCCTTTGCCGCCTTTAAAGCTATAGCTCGCCCAGCTCCATGCTGAGCAAGGTATAAAAGTTCCGTCTTCTAGGGTAAATGAGAGATTGTATCCTTCTGCCATTAAGTAGATTGCTTCAGCTTCAGTTTTCATTCCCATATCTTCGAGTTTTTTCCCTAAAATTTTTAATCGTGCTACAAATTCTTTTTGATGCCAGTTTTCAAATATATTGTGAGCCGAGAAAATATCTTTGCCGTGGTGTCCTATAATAGAATTAATTACTTTGATACCAAAATTTCTTCGTTCTCTTGCATATAGCCTCCAGATATAAGCATAGTGTTCCGCTTCTATAGCACTTTTAATTATATGGGTAAAATAAAGAAGTTTTGGATATCTACCCCCCATTCCTTTTGCAAGCGTTGATATTATAATAACGCCTGTAATTTTATTTAGTGCACTTATATTGCTCATGCTCGCTATATTGGGGAATTTATTTTTACCAACTACAATCCTCTCTATTTCCACTTCTTCCATATTATCCGGCCTGAGATTATCCTCCAGCCATAAATTTATCCTGTCTACATAGGCTCTCTCCTCGCTTATAAACGCCAAAGCCATGGCTTTTCGGGGTGTCACAGCATCTAAAAGTTCCCCTATGCTCGTATAACCCATTGCTACCAAAAGATTCGAAGGAATAAACTCACATAACAGCTTCTCTAATATTTCTTCTTTTACCGCCATAACTTTGCCGCAAGGCATCATCTCAAACATTTTATCAACTGATTCTTTTGTTCCCTTCAACGTGTGAAGATCGCCTGCAAACAGTAAATTTGCGGTTTTTTCAAGTTGTGCTACAAGTTCACTTATCCCTGCAACTATTTCTTTAGAATCAGCATCTCTTGGAATGTGCAGTTTATTATATATAAAATCGTAAAAAGCAGCAGTGTATTTTTTCTTAATTTCATTAAATATTCCATTCGTCCACACTACTTGTCCGTTTAAACTTGTCAGTTGCTTCGGAAGCACAATTGGCACACCAGGGATAAATTCTAAATAATCTAATGGCACAATTGGAGGCGCTTTTTCCTCTGATTTACTAACCCAGTTTTTTGTAAAAGAACTTTTTAATTTTAAAAATGCCTTTGTTTGAGACGTCTCAAAATCTATTATTTTTTTGTAGGCAAGATTTTCTATATCCTCAGGGTTCGCATTGTCAAAACGTCTCTTGAAATTATTTATCTGTTTTATGTATCCTGCTACAGCACCTTCATACGCCACCATAAATGCAGATAAAATATCTTCTTTTGATATTTCTTCAGAAAAACAATATGCTTCTAAAAAACGATAAGTGAACGTCGCCCACAGTTCCTCATCCAATATAAAACTTTCATAGGAAAGATTATAAACTTCCTCTGCCGAAGATGCAAGTTCTTTTGGCAGCAGTTTTTTATAAATTAACCCATATTTTTCATAATCAGACTTAAATATGCTTACAAAATCTGTAAATTTATAGTATGCTTTTTTCGGCACATCTTCGTTTGCTGTAAATCGCAACAACTTATCAGGAAATTTTAAGATATCATTATGGTTTAACCAATAATCCTGATCAGCAATGATACATTCCCAAAAAGATCTGGTAATCTCTTTAAACAGAAAAAGTATTTTTTGCATTGACGAAGGAGATAGTGTAGCTCCTAAATCTACCTCGCAAATTTTTTTATCCCATACCACTGCGCGAGTTACAAGCCAAGGATCTATTCCATATCCGCCTATATAGCTGAGCCAATGGGATGCTTCCATACAGTAATCCTCTACAAGGTCATGAGCTATCCCGTATAAACCTGATAAAGGATCATATAGATTATATCCGTATATTGTTTCAAGTAATGGTCTTACCAGCAAAGTACCTGTGGTATTTTCAAAATAGTGTCTTTTAAATTTTGCAAAAACCGCATCATAGCCTTGGGTAATAGGATATATAAGTTGTTCTATCCAAGAGTGGGAAAATCCCTCTCCATTTTCACTTACCATATCTGCCTTTAGAATTATGGCATCGGCTTCAAGCTGTTTTGCTATCTCTAAAATGGTCATTATGCTAAAGCCTCTGCCGTTTATACCCGGATCTAATATAAAGGATATATTTGGCGTTTTTAATTTTGTGCTTCTTATAATTTCTAAGGCATCGCTTCCTGCAGGATCCCCGATGCAAACTATTAGTTTTTTTAGGTTTGGAAACGCTTCAAGTCCCTCGTCTACTGTTTTTAAGATAGATTCAATTGTATCTTTTTCATTATAAAATGGAATCCCTACAACTAAATCTGCATAACTCATATCTTGCATAGCATTTAGAATTTCGTCTACCTTTTTACGGAATTCATCTCCTTTTTCAACTACATTTTCATTTACGCTCAAATTGGAAACCTCATTTCTTTTTAGTTATTAATAATATTATTTTAAGAATATCATAAAGTATAAAAAAGATGTATACTTAATATATTGCAAAATTACGAATTAAATAGGGGGTAAAAATTTTGGGCATAGATTGGCTTTTGGAGGCCGATAAAATAAGTAAGGATATTGTAGCTATCAGAAGATATCTTCACATGAATCCGGAATTAGGATTTGAGGAGCATCTTACCAGCGAATTTGTAGAAAAAACACTTCATGATATAGGTATTAAAACAAAAAGGGTAGCAGGCACCGGCATTATTGGCATTTTAACAGGAAAAGATTTAGGGAAAACGGTTGGGCTAAGAGCAGACATGGATGCCTTACCTTTAAATGATGGAAAGAACGTGGAGTATGCTTCAAAAGTAAAAGGAAAAATGCACGCCTGCGGTCATGACGCTCATACTGCCGGACTTTTGGGAGCGGCTATGCTTCTGGCAAAGCACCGGGAAAGCTTTATCGGACAGGTGAAATTCCTTTTTCAGCCTGCAGAAGAAACCACCGGCGGTGCACTGCCTATGATAAAAGAAGGAGCTATGGAAAATCCTAAAGTCAATGCAGTTTTTGGATTACACTGTAACGCGGGGCTTAATACAGGAAAAATTGGCGTGATTTACGGAAAGGCTTACGCCTCATCAGATATGTTTGATATAAAGATAAAGGGTAAAAGCTGCCATGGCGCAAGCCCCCAATTCGGAATCGATGCTATAGCAGTAGGAGCTCAGGTAATTAACTGCCTGCAGAGTATTGTAAGTCGCAGTATAGATCCACTGGATTCTGCTGTTATAACAGTCGGAAAATTTAATGGCGGTTATCAAAGAAATATTATAGCAGATGCTGCAAATCTTTCAGGAATAATAAGGACATTAGAGCCTGAGACTCGCAAAAAAATCAGGAATAATTTTGCTAAAATGGTAAATAAGATCTGTGAGGCTTACGGGGCCCAGGCTGATATTAATATAGTAGAAAGCTATCCCGCCCTTGTAAATGATGACAAAATGGTGGATCTAGTCAGGGCCGCAGCCTCTAAGCTCATTGGAGAGCAAAATGTAGTTGTGGTTTCTAAACCGGGCATGGGGGTGGAAGACTTTGCGTATTTTCTAAAAGAAGCACCTGGGGCCTTTTTTCAGCTGGGAGTAAGAAACGAAGCAAAAGGAATAGTGCATCCTGCCCACAGCAACCTGTTCGATATTGATGAAGATGCGCTGCCTCTTGCTTCAGCAGTTTTGGCAAATATAGCTTTTGAATATTTAATGGGAAATCTAAACAGAAGTTAGCTCTGCTATATGTAATATTTAAAAAGTGCTTGTGTGCCGCTGTCCTCTTCTCCTTTTTCCGCTAATTCTTCATATAGAGAAAGCGCAAGTTTTAAGCCGGGGGTTTTAAGTCCCATTTCTTCTGCAGATTCTAAGGCAATTTTCATATCTTTGATAAAATGCTTTATGTAAAAACCAGGTCGAAAATCTCCATCCAGCATTCTGGGTGCTAAATTGCTCAAAGACCAGCTGCCTGCAGCTCCTGATTCTATACTTTTTAAAACCAGTTTCGGATCAAGGCCTGCCTTTTTTGCATAAGCCATAGCTTCACAAACTCCTATCATATTAGAGGCAATTGCGATTTGATTACTCATTTTGGTATGCTGGCCTGCCCCGGCTTTTCCCTGCAGCACTATATTTTTACCCATTGCTTCAAAAATAGGCTTAACTTCTTCAAACGCCTCTCTATCTCCTCCAACCATGATAGAAAGGGTTGCCTCTCTTGCTCCCACATCCCCACCTGAAACCGGTGCATCTAAGGCATATAAACCCCGTGCTTTAGCCTCTTCATAAATTTCCATGGCAAGTTTCGGACTTGAAGTCGTCATATCTATCAAATAAGAGCCTTTTTTCGCATTTTCTATTACTCGACCTTCTCCAAGATATAATTCTCTTACATCTTTGGGATATCCTACCATTGTTATTATTACATCGGCTTCCTTTGCAATTTCTGCAGGACTGTCTTTCCATGCTGCGCCAAGTTCAATTAATTCTTGAGCTTTTGATTTTGTCCGGTTATATACTAAAAGCTCATACCCTGCTTTAATTAAATTTTTTGCCATGCTTTTCCCCATTACGCCTGTTCCTATAAAACCTATTATTGTATTTTCTTTGCTTATCGGCATAATTACAGCCTCCTTATAATTATTTTTTTGACTTATATTTTTCTGCAGGCATTACTTCATAAAGAACTGTGCCACCGGGTGTATAAGGCGGGCCCGGATCCACACATTGCCACAGGCGGCCGTCAATTCCAAGTTTTTCAAAGTCAGTTCCCAGACGGCACGCAAAAACTACAGGCATGATATTTGTGAGGGCATAAGCGCAAATATTATCGGATTTTTCTTTAACAATATTTGCTCCGGAAAAATAAAGTACATCGCCAACTTTTATTCCTGCTGCACAATTTCCTCGAACTTCCCGTACAACAGCAATCACGTCGCGAGAAATTTTAGCAACGCTTTCCACCGCCTTCACTCTCCTTTACCAGCAAGTTTTCTTGAGCTATTAGATTTCAAATATATAATATCATTGCTTTGGCTATCATATATTCAATTCTATAACTATGTTTAAAATTCCTTCATTGTATTTTATGAAAAAAATTTTTGAAACCCTATTGACAAACTCTAAAAAATATGTTATATAAAAAATAGAATTAGCACTCGGGAGTTGAGAGTGCTAACAAAAAAATTATAAGTAAAGGAGCTGATGTATATGGCAGGATTAGTTCCTTTCAACAGAAGAACACCTGATATTTTAAGTGATCCTTTTGATGATATAACCAATGTGTTAGATGACTTCTTTGCTGATGTGTGGCCCTTCAGAAGGAGCCTTGTAGCTGATACTTTCAAAATTGACGTTTTAGAAGACGATAAAAACTACTATATTAAAGCAGAACTTCCCGGTGTAAAGAAAGAGGAAGTCAATGTAACAGTAGATGAAGGCAGAATCCAGATTTCAGTAAATAAAGAAGAAAACGTAGAAGAGGAAGGCAAGAACTATATCCACAGAGAGAGACGCCAAACCTCGATGCAGCGCAACATCTTCTTGGCAGATGCTAAAGATGAAGGCGTAGTTGCGAAACTGGAAAACGGTATTTTAACTGTAACCGTTCCTAAGAAAGAGCAAACAGGAAAAGCAGTGCCAATTGAGATCGAAGGTTAATACTATAAAACCACCCGAAAAACGGGTGGTTTTTTTCTGCCCTCGATAGAGGCAGTTACCGGCCAGCGCCTTAGGCGCTGACCTTCTTTATTTATATGTTATTGCTTTTAGTCATGTACCGCCAGCTAACTGGCGGAAGTGAAAGCACCGGCTTACGTAAATAGCCTTATTTTATTTCTACTGTTGCTCCAACTTCGGCGAGCTTTTCTTTAATCTGCTCGGCTTCTTCTTTGCTAACCTTTTCCTTTACAGGCTTTGGTGCATTGTCTACTAAGTCTTTTGCTTCTTTTAAGCCTAATCCTGTGATTTCTCTTACAACCTTTATAACTTTAATCTTCTGATCCCCTGCTGCAGATAAGATTACATCAAATTCAGTCTGCTCTGCCTCAGCGGCTTCTGCGGCTCCGCCTGCGGCAGGAGCTGCTGCAGCTGCCACAGGAGCTACTGCTGTCACTCCAAATCTTTCCTGTAAATCCTTTACAAGTTCTGATAACTCTAGTACTGTCATATTTTCAATAGCAGAAATAATTTCTTCTTTTGTCATTAATTTTTCCTCCTCAATTTTACTTAAAATTAGTTTTTATATTTTGATGTGAACCTTTAAGAAGCTTTCTTTTCCTCAATAGCTTGCAATGTATAAACCAAATTGCGAAGCGTTCCCTGTAATACTCCCACAATACCATATAGCGGCGACTGAATTGCGCCGACTGCATTTGCAAGAAGTTGTTCTTTCGGGGGTAGTTTAGCAAGTTCATCAATCATTTCCCTGCTAGCAACTTTGCCTTCCACTACACCGGCTTTAATTTCTAATTCCTTATGGGTTTTTGCAAACTCTGTTAGCAGCTTTGCAGGCGCTACCGGATCTTCATAACTGAAAGCTACGGCAGTAGGGCCTTCAAGAAAATCATCCAAGCTATAGTCAAAATCTTCAAGAGCGATATGCATTAGCGTATTTTTTGCAACTTTATACTCTATGCCCTGCTCCCGAAGCTTACGGCGAAGTTCGGTTATGGCCGCTACATTTAAGCCACGATAATCCGTAAGAATAACAGCTTTTGAACGACTAAATTTATCCTTTAATTCTTCTACAGCTTTTATCTTCGATTCTTTTACTGGCACTGTTTCACCTCCCAACATTTTTACTGCTTTTGCTTTTAACAAATTAAATAAAGCCTTTCTGCAGAAACAGAAAGGCTTTAGCATTTAAACAAATTCATGATTTTGTATGGAACAAAACCATTTTGCTTTAATTGCCTCGGTAGGAAATTAAGCTTTTATAAGCACCTACTGTCTGCAGCATTTATTATTTTTATATTCAATTTAGATTTAAGCCGCTACTTTTTGAGGATTTATTTTTATCCCGGGTCCCATGGTGCTGGATACAACTATACTTTTGATGTACTGGCCTTTAGCTGAAGCCGGTTTTGCTTTAATTATAGCATCCATTAGAGCATTAAAGTTGTCTATCAGTTTATCAACCCCAAAAGATTTTTTGCCGATCGGGGCATGTACAATCCCGGTTTTGTCAACTCTAAATTCTATTTTTCCGGCTTTAACCTCTTTTACGGCTTTTCCTACATCAAAAGTTACTGTACCTGCTTTCGGGTTGGGCATAAGGCCTCTGGGGCCTAAAATCCTTCCTAACTTTCCTACGCTGCCCATCATATCAGGTGTTGCAATCGCAACATCGAAATCAAGAAATCCGTTTTCAACTTTTGCAACCAAATCTTCTGCGCCTACATAATCGGCTCCTGCCTCTTCGGCTTCCTTAATTTTGTCTCCCTTGGCAAATACTAAAACTCTAACGCTTTTGCCGGTTCCATGTGGAAGTGTGACCGTACCTCTCACCTGCTGATCGGCATGTCTCGGGTCAACGCCAAGACGGATAGCGACTTCTATAGTTTCATCAAAATTTGCTACTGCTGTCTTTTCTAATAACTCAAATGCTTCTCTTACATCATACACTTTTGTTCTATCCACTAATTTTAATGCTTCTAGATATTTTTTGCCATGTTTAGCCATTTAGCGTACCTCCTTGTGGTAATATCGGAAAAATCCTCCCACTAGAAAATTTATTCGACTGTAATGCCCATACTGCGGGCAGTTCCCTCTACCATCCTCATTGCAGCTTCGATGCTGTTAGCGTTAAGATCGACCATTTTTAACTGGGCTATTTCTTGAACATCTTTCTTGCTGACTTTTCCTACTTTGACTCGATTGGGCTCTCCAGAGCCTTTTTCCACTCCTGCAGCCTTTTTAAGCAGCACAGAGGCCGGGGGAGTCTTTAAAACAAAAGTAAATGATCTGTCCTGATATACTGAAAGTTCCACAGGTATAATCAAACCGGCTTGGTTTGCTGTTTTTTCGTTAAATTCTTTACAGAAATTCATTATATTTATACCGGTAGGACCAAGTGCCGGGCCTACTGGTGGGGCTGGCGTTGCTTTACCTGCAGGAATCTGAAGTTTAACTACGGATACTACTTTTTTTGCCATTGGCACACCTCCTCTAACACAACTGTTATAGTTTTTCTATTTGATCAAAACCTAATTCTATAGGTGTTTCTCTGCCAAACATAGATATGAGCACTTTTACTTTTTGCTTTTCGGGATTTATCTCTATAACGTTTCCAACAAAGTTCTCAAATGGCCCGGACGAGACCTTAACGCTCTGATTTATGGCAATATCAATTTTATGCTTCGGCTCTTCAATACCCATTTGCTTTAGAATCTGTTTAACTTCAGACTCGTTAAGGGGAATAGGTTTGCTTCCTGCTCCTACAAATCCCGTAACTCCCGGTGTGTTGCGGACGACATACCAGGAATCATCTGTTACAATCATTTCGACCAGGACATATCCTGGAAAAATTTTGCGCTGTGTAGTTTTTCGCTTTCCGTTTTTAATTTCTATTTCGTCCTCCATAGGAACAAGAATCCGAAAAATCTTATCCTGCATACCCATGGATTCAACACGCTTTTCCAGGTTAGTTTTTACTTTATTTTCGTAACCTGAATAAGTATGAATAACGTACCAATTTTTTGACATGCTGCCGGGCTGTGCCCAACCTCCTTCAATTATCGGAGAATAAGTGATAATAATCTATAAAATATATTGTCTGATATCCACAAAAAACCGCTTACGATAACAACAGATATCATAACCACAAGAGTATATGTGGTAAGTTCATTTTTGGTGGGCCATGTTACTTTTTTAAGTTCGGACCTTACTTCTCTAAAAAACTTTCCGGTCCGCTTTATAATTCCCTCCTTAGCCGCTGCCATAAGACAATCCTCCTAGTCAATCATTTAGTTTCCCTGTGCAGTGTATGTTTTCCGCAGCGTCTGCAGTATTTAGTCATTTCCAATCTATCGGGATCATTCTTTTTATTTTTTTGAGTAAAATAATTTCTTTCCTTGCATTCTGTACATGCTAAAACTATGTTGGTCCTCAATGAGTGCGCACCTCCTACTCATGTTCGTATATATAGTTTATTCCCAGTCTTTATCTAGTGTGTAAGGATTTTTCGCTTTTTAGTCACTTAAATAAATTTATCATAATTGGCGTATGTTGTCAATAAATTAGATTTTATTTAAAAGATGGATCAAAGATGAGCATATAAATCATTATCATATGATAATCATTGTCGCACTTGACTTTCGGGGTTTTTGATGTTATATTTTCATTATAATGAGAACAGGCTTTTGCCGGGCGCACGGACGCAGCAATTAGAATTTTTGCAGGACTCATTCCTGCAAGTTTTTTTTACGCCAAATTTTGCCTTTAGCAGGGGAAGGATATTTTTAAAATTAACCAAATTTTGCACTATAAATGAAGATTTTGTACGTTCTTATTTTAACATTTACAGGAGGAATACCGCCAGTGAATAAAAAAGTTAAAAGCATCAATAATTATTTAATTGCATTATTTTTAAAGGAAAATGATTTTCCTTTAAGAGTAACCGATCCGCAGTTAAGGAGAAAGTATGCATACCTTGAGGCATGGGTAAGTATAGTAGGAAATCTGGTTCTGGCCGCTATTAAGATTTTCTTTGGGCTTACCTTAAATAGTATTTCATTAATGGCGGACGCCATTCATACAGCATCAGATGTATTGACTTCCGTAGTGGTGCTCTTAGGTTTCAAATTTTCCAGTTCCCCGGCCGATGAAAAACATCCGTACGGTCATGGCAGAATAGAATCGCTTGCCACTTTATTGATTGCTGCGATGCTGATTGTGGTGGGGGTTCAGTTTGGCCAGACTTCATGGAGCCGTTTTATTGCTAACACCCCTGTAAAAGGAAGCTTTATGGTAGCAGGTGTAATGGTAGTCGGAGCTATATTTAAAGAATGGATGGCTCAATTTTCCGTTGACCTTGGGATGCGAACTAATGCTTCTGCTCTGATGGCAGATGCTATGCACCATAGGACTGACGGTATAGCTTCAATTCTTGTAGCTATTGCCATTATCGCTTCTAGATATGGCTATTATAGAGTAGATGCCATATTTGGTCTCGGAGTTTCTGCATTAATTATCTATACCGGCATAAACATAATAGCAGAATCCGCTTCCAGACTTATAGGAGAAGCTCCTGATGAGGAAATTTTAAAGGTTATCGAAAAATGTGCTCTTTCTATTCCAGGTGTCTGTAGTATTCACAAAGTCAACGTCCATGACTATGGGGATTATAAGGAAATCTCATTGCACATACAAGTAGAAAAAGATATGCCCCTCATCAAGGCTCATGAGATATCAGAGCAAGTGGAAAGAGCTATTGAAGCTGAGACAGATTCTAATGTTACTGTTCATATCGAGCCGTTAAGGAGTTAAAAACTAACTAAAAAGAAGGGGACCAAGCCCCTTCTTTATTCATATCATATTATTTAGTTCTCGATTACCTCTGTTACTACACCTGCTCCAACTGTTCTTCCACCTTCACGGATAGCAAATCTAAGTCCTGGTTCGATGGCTATAGGAGCTATTAGCTCTATGTCCATTACTACGTTGTCTCCGGGCATTACCATCTCTGTGCCTTCAGGAAGCTTGATTGTTCCTGTAACGTCGGTTGTCCTGAAGTAGAACTGAGGACGATAGCCGTTAAAGAAGGGAGTATGTCTTCCGCCTTCTTCTTTCTTTAGAACATAAACCTGACCTTTAAACTTGGTGTGGGGTTTAATGCTGCCGGGTTTTGCAAGGACCATTCCTCTTTCAACTTCGTCTCTGTTTATGCCGCGAAGAAGAACTCCTACGTTGTCTCCGGCTTCTGCGGTATCAAGGAGCTTTCTGAACATCTCAAGGCCTGTTACCACTGTCTTTCTTGTCTCTTCGGCAAGGCCTACGATTTCAACTTCGTCTCCTACCTTAACTGTTCCTCTTTCAACTCTTCCTGTTACAACGGTGCCTCTTCCTGTAATGGTAAATACGTCTTCTATAGGCATGAGGAAGGGTTTGTCTACTTCACGCTGGGGTGTGGGTATATAGGTATCTATGGTATCTATAAGCTCCCATATGGGGCCGCACCACTTGCAGTCTTTTTTGCCGCAGCCGCACTCTAATGCTTTTAAGGCTGAACCCTTTACTATGGGTATTTCGTCTCCGGGAAATCCGTATTCGGTTAACAGCTCTCTTACTTCCATTTCAACTAATTCTATTAATTCTTCGTCATCTACCATGTCGGTCTTGTTTAAAAAGACTACGATGTAGGGGACGCCTACCTGGCGGGCAAGAAGTATATGCTCTCTTGTCTGAGGCATTGGGCCGTCAGCTGCCGATACTACAAGTATTGCTCCGTCCATCTGGGCTGCGCCTGTTATCATGTTCTTTACATAGTCAGCATGGCCCGGGCAGTCCACGTGGGCATAGTGGCGTTTTTCTGTTTCATATTCCACGTGGGATATTGCAATCGTTATTCCACGCTCTCTTTCTTCAGGAGCTTTGTCTATATTGCTGTAGTCTACGAAGTTTGAAAGTCCCGCATCAGATAAAACCTTTGTTATTGCTGCGGTAAGAGTTGTTTTGCCGTGGTCTACGTGACCTATTGTCCCTATATTAATATGGGGCTTTTTTCTTTCATATTTTTGCTTTGCCATGGTTATCCTCCTTAGATATGTAAATTGCAATTCAAAAGTAATATAAATCGTAGCTTTGTTGATTTTAAAAGCGAATTTTCAAATATATTTAATGCAAAAATGGAGCCCACGACCGGGCTTGAACCGGTGACCTCCGCCTTACCAAGGCGACGCTCTGCCTCCTGAGCTACGTGGGCTTGTTTGGTTGCGGGGGCCGGATTTGAACCGACGACCTCCGGGTTATGAGCCCGACGAGCTACCTGGCTGCTCCACCCCGCGGCAAGTTGTTTGATATAGAAAAGAGTCTTAATTATACAATCTATCTAATCCTGCTGCGTCTTTTATTCTAATATAAATTTAGATATTCGTCAAGGTTGAAATGTTTTGCTTATTGTGAAGCCCTGCAGCCTTTACAAAAAAATATATGCACCTCTAATATATAAGATTCAGAGGGCATACTCTTTTTTTATATAATGGAGCGGGAAACGGGATTCGAACCCGCGACATTCAGCTTGGAAGGCTGACGCTCTAGCCAGCTGAGCTATTCCCGCATATAAGCAATTATAAAGCCGGTTGCTTAGAAACCTTTTGGGCATGCCAAGATTTAACACATATTTCTTACTTCAAGATACTTCTCTAATTTGCGTTTTACCCGCTGAAGCGCATTGTCAATGGATTTAACATGGCGCTTAAGCTCGCATGCAATTTCTTGATAAGATTTACCGCCTAAATACGAGACCAATACCTGCCACTCTAGTTTGCTTAAAATCTCGCCCATTTTATCTTCGATTTCTTCAAACTCTTCTTGGCTTATTATAAGTTCTTCCGGATCAGAAATCTTTACACCTGAAATAATGTCCATCAATGTTCTGTCCGAATCCTCATCATAAAGCGGCTTGTTAAGTGAGACATAAGAATTCAGCGGAATGTGCTTTTGTCTTGTGGCCGTCTTTATAGCAGTAATTATCTGCCTTGTTACGCAAAGCTCCGCAAAGGCTCTAAAGGAGGCAAGCCTGTCAGGATTAAAATCTCTGATGGCTTTATACAGTCCGATCATACCTTCTTGTATAATATCTTCACGATCAGCGCCTATTAAGAAGTATGATCTAGCTTTAGATTTAACAAAGTTTTTATACTTGTTAATGATATATTCAAGTGCCTCATGGTCGCCATTAGTGGCTTCACATACTATATCTTCATCGGTCATGTCATCAAAAGAAAGACATTCCTCTTTAGGAAGCCCAACATTCAATAAGATCGCCCCCATGATTTTTTAAAGAGCTTACGCTACAAATGTTATTATAGCGCATTTTTACTGCATTAGTCAAGTCTTTAGCTTTCATGTTTTTCTATTCCTATCGCATTATCTAAAAGATAAGCTCTTTTGCCTGTACTTTTGTTCTTGTAGTACCTTCTCTCGTAGTTTACGTCTCCAAAGGGTGTTACGATTGTCCTTTTACAGCCCTTTTGTACCACCTTCCAGTCCTTTCTCTTATCTTTGTCCTTGTATATCTTTTCATCTAGTTCATTTAGTACATCTTGGCATACATCTTTACCTAGATCGCTTAGTACTTCCTTTAGCTCTTGTTCAAATTCAGGGTATGTATAGCTCCCATCTAAAAGCTTAAATATTTTTTCTTCTACAAGCAGGAATTTATCCATTACAAGTCGAATTAGTTCCATAAAGACCTCACCTTTCTATGAGTTTATACTCATCCTGTGGAAAGGATGGTGAGGTCTTTTTTCTACGTCCGAATGAATTTTTCCTGCAAAAAACCTAGAAATATTTTACACTATCTTTTAAGATAATATTGACAAAACAAATTTACAAGCTTATACTTAAAATGTAATGGATTACATTTTGCTTTTTTATTTTTTTTCTAAAAAGTGTAATGGATTACATTCAAAATTATTTTATATTAATATTGGTGGAATAAATATGGTCAAAATAGCAGATGTTGCTAAAGAAGCAAATGTATCTGTAGCAACAGTATCAAGAGTATTAAATAAAAAAGGGTCAGTAAAACCGGAAACCTGCGAAAGGGTTTATAAAGCCATAGAAAAACTTTCCTTTGAGCCTAATATGTCTGCACGCAATCTGAGGCGAAATGAGACGCGGGTAATACTTATAATTGCTCCAAATATAACAAACCCTTATTATGCACATATACTTGCAGGTATCGGCGATGAGGCAGCAAAACTGGGATACAGTGCGCTTATATATAATACCGCAGGGAATGAGGAGCGGGAAAGAAGCAGCATGGATATGCTAAAAAGAAAACGGGCAGATGGCGCTATCCTCCTTGCATGCAATACGGATTCATTATGGGTAGCAGAATACGCGGAAAAATACCCTTTAGTGCATTGCTCTGAATATGTGGAGAAACTTGATGTTCCAAGGGTTTCTATTGACAACTACAAAGCTGCTGTAGATGTAATGGAATACATTATAGGTCTGGGACATAAAAAAATTGCCACTATAAGCAGCTGCAACAGTTATATTTCAACTGTTCTCAGGCTGCAAGGCTACAAGGATACACTTAAAAAACATAGTCTTGCGATGAAAAAAAGGTATATTGCATTTGCTGATGCAGAATATTCCTTTAAAAGCGGTAAAACTGCGGCTTTTGACTTACTTAAACAAAAAGACAGACCTACGGCTATTTTTTGCATATCAGATACTATTGCACTAGGCGCGATTACGGCGGCAAAAGAAATGGGACTTAGGGTGCCTGAAGATGTTACGATTACGGGTTTTGACGATGTAGATTATACTACAATGTTTCATCCCTATATAACTACTATCGCTCAGCCTTGCTACGAACTTGGAAGGGAATCTTTTAAGCTTCTGCACGCCTGCATGAGCAATAAAAAGGAAATCGATAAAAAAGTAATACTTCCCCATAAATTTATTATTCGCGAATCATCGGCACCAATTTCAACATGCAATTAACTGCTAAAGCATGCAGTTAATTAGTATAAAAATAAATATAAAAGGGGTGTTTTGATGAAAAAGTTTGTTAGCGTAATTTTAGTTTTAACTTTGGCGTTAGCAGTACTTCTGACAGGCTGCGGCGGCCAGCAGGCAACTAATAGCAATGAAGAAGGCACACCTAGCGAAAATAGCGGTGGAGGAGAGAAATTCAAGGTTGGTATCTTAGCCCCTGCTGTTACCCACGGTTGGGTTGCAGCTGTTGCCTATCACGCGGAGGCCCGCGCAAAAGAGTTGTCAGACCAGATCGACTACAAAATTCAGACCAGCAGTAATGCTGAAGAAATGACTGCTCAATTAGATGACCTGATGACATGGGGCGCACAGGCTATAGTAGCATTTCCTCAGTGGGAAGGCATGGAAGAACCCATAAAGAAGGCTTTGGATGCCGGAATAAAGGTTGTAAACTTTGATATCGTAATTGATGTAGACGGTGTTTACAGAGTATCCGGCGACAATGAAGGCATGGGAATTGAAGGCGCCAAGTATATTGCTGACAAAATAGGCAAAGAGGGAACTGTTGTAGTTTTAGAAGTTCCTACATCCGGTTCAGTATCAGAGCTTAGGAAAAAGGGCTTTATGGAAACAGCGGCGCAAATTGCTCCCGATTGGAACATACTTACATATGCAACAAAGTTTACTCGGGAAGACGGTTTGAAGGATTTTGCAGATATACTAACCAGCAATCCGAAAATCGATGCCGTGTTTTCCATGGACGATGAGACTTCCATAGGTGTTCTTCAGGCTATAAGAGAAGCAGGCCGAACCGATATCAAAGTCATTACCGGCGGCGGAGGAATGCAGGAATATTTCAGAATGATGCCCGAAAATGAAGATATATGGCTTGAATCCGCGCTTTACAGCCCAGCCATGGTAAAAGATGCCATCGATCTTGCTGTAAAATTATTAAAGGGTGAAGACGCTCCCGAAGTTACAATTATCCCGACTACTATAGTAGACAGAACAAATTACAAAGATTTCTTAGATCCGAATTCGCCGTATTAAACCAAAAGCATACGTTGATTGAGACAACTAAGACAAAAGGTTATGGCGTCGCCATAACCTTTTGCATATAAAAAGATGGATGTGGTTTCATGATAGTTGAAATGAAAAATATCATAAAATCATTTGGAAGCAATAAAGTGCTAAAAAATGTATCATTTACAATAAAAGGCGGTGAAATATGCGCACTTATAGGTGAGAACGGGGCAGGCAAATCAACGCTTATGAATATACTAGGCGGAGTATGCAAGATAGATTCGGGAAAAATATATCTGGACGGCAAAGAAGTAGAATTTGAAAGCCCTGCAGAATCCCTTAATGCCGGTATAGCATTTATACACCAAGAGCTTAACCTTATAAACGATTTGCCTGTATATGAAAACATGTTTTTAGGCAGAGAGCTAAAAAACAAACGAGGGACTTTAGATTTAGAAAGAATGGTTTATGAAACAGAAAAAGTTTTCAGGGAAATGAATGTAGACCTAGACCCCAAAATCATGGTTCGAGATTTAGATACATCCTACAAGCAGATAGTTGAAATATGCAGAGCCATGATGATGAATGCATCGATAATAATAATGGACGAACCTACTACTTCGCTGACAGAACCTGAAATAGAACGAGTCTTTAAGATGATGAGGACGCTAAAAGAGCGAGGTGTAGGCATAATCTTTATATCTCATAAATTAAACGAAGTAATGGAGATATGCGAAAGATACATAGTGCTAAGAGATGGCTGCCTGGTTGCCGAAGGAAATGTAAGCGATGTAACAACTGACGATCTGGCAAGATTTATGGTGGGCTATGATGTGAGAACCGAGCAATTGTCAAGAAAAAGAAAATTGGGTAAAGAAATTCTTCGCCTGGAAGGGCTTACTCATGAAAAGGCGTACAGAAACATCAGTTTATCGGTAAGGGCCGGAGAAATCCTCGGCGTAACCGGCCTGCTGGGAGACGGGCGAAGCGAACTTTTTCAATCGGTTTTTGGAGCAGAGAGCATACTTGACGGAAAGATATTTCTTGAAGGCAAAGAGATTAAAATTTTTAGCACAACCCAAGCCCTTCATATAGGTATTGGATACCTTCCGGGCAATAGAAAAGAAAACGGAATAATAAAAGACATGAATGTGCTTGAAAATGCATCCATAGTTACATGGCCATTGTTTGCAAAAAGAGGAGTAATCGACTGGCCAAGACATATCAACATATTCAACAGGCAAATTAAAGAACTGAGAATAAAACTTGGAAAGATTAGCGACAGCATTAACAGTCTTTCAGGAGGTAACCAGCAAAAGGTTGTACTTGCAAAGTGGCTGTCGGCAAATCCTAAAGTTCTAGTGCTGGATAATCCTACTCAGGGTGTTGATGTGGGAGCCAAAGAAGATATCTATGACATTATATTAAATCTTGCAGATGAAAATATTGCCGTAATTGTGCTTTCCAGCGAAGCCCAGGAGATTGTGAGAATATGTGATAGAGCAATCGTAATGTATCATGGAGCAATCCAAGGCGAAGTTTTTGGCAAGACAATGAACGAACATGACATAATGCGGCTAGCTACCGGCGGGAGACTGGAATAAGCAAGAAAGGGGAACAAAATATGAGTGATGATACCGGCAGAAAAAGGAAGAGAAGCTTTTTTGAATGGTTCAAATACAGATGGACCGCGGAACCGCTTTTTAGCACCGCCATAGTTCTCTTACTCATTATTATATTACAGACATTGGTTTTGGGGTTTGATTATGACTCCATCGGCAGCTGGTTTAGTTCGTGGCTGAACAATTGGATAAATATTTTAAGAAATAATGCAGGTATTGGCATAATCTCCCTTGGGATGACATTTGTAATAATTTCGGGAGGCATAGATCTTGCGGTAGGTTCCACGACAGTTGCAATAGGCGCTGTTATGATGATGCTTATTGACAAAGGGCCAAAGGGCATATTGATAAATATGGGTATAACCGGCATCCCGGCATTTGCGATAGCGATTGTTGCAGGAATCGTGTTAGGATATTGCCTGGGTACAGGGATTGGGCTATTAATAACCAAAGGCAGGATACCTCCGTTTATCGCAACATTGGGCGCAATGAAGATTTTTAGAAGTGTTACACAGCATTTTATGCAGGGTTACAATCCAACGGTTCCGAGAGAATTCCTTCAAATTGCAAACATGAAAATAGGAAATTTTATGTTAATGCCTATTATATTTTGGCTGGTTATTGCAAGCATACTATATTATGTCTCAAAACGGACGGTGTTTGGACGGCAAGTGATCGCAGTAGGCTCTAATGAAAAAGCAGCTAAACTTTCAGGCGTTAATGTAGACAAAGTCAAAACAGGCGTATACTCACTTATGGGAATACTTGTGGCGATTTCTGCGATAATTCAGGTGTCACGAATAGGCTCCATGGACTTTGCAAACGCAGGCAGCGGCTACGAGATGGACGCAATTGCTGCGGCTGTAGTGGGAGGAACGAGCATGAGCGGCGGAAGAGGCACCGTATTAGGCACTGTTTTTGGTATGCTGATTATCGCTGTGATGAACAACCTTCTAAATCTTTTTGGAGTACCGCCTTTCTTAAGAGAAGCCTTTAAAGGTCTAATAGTTGTTTGCGCGGTGCTTTTACAGAAGAAAGAGAAAGCTTAAAAGGAGGATAACTTTATGATTAATGTTGGTATTATCGGATGTGGGAAAATTGCTCAAGTAAGACATATACCTGAATATCTTGATAATAAAAATTGCCGCCTAGTGGGTTTTTACGATAAAAATCCGGACAGAACAAAGGAAATTGCCCAAAAATATGGCGGAATAGCTTATGCTTCTTGCGAAGAATTACTTTCAAATCCCACAATAGATGCAGTAAGCGTATGCGTATCAAATAATTTGCATGCCCAGATAACAATTGAGGCACTTCGCGCAGGAAAGCATGTGCTTTGTGAAAAACCTATGGCAACAACTCTTGAAGATTGCAAAGCCATGGTTAAAGCAGCTGAGGATGCGGGCAAAAAACTTCTTATAGGTCACAACCAAAGACTTGCTCCTGCTCACAGAAGGGCAAAAAAGCTGGTAGAAGAAGGATTAATTGGCGATATAATTACCTTCAAAACTACCTTTGGGCACGGTGGCCCGGAAACGTGGAGCATTGATGCAGGTCCTGATGTGTGGTTTTTTGACAAGAATACCGCGGTTATGGGTGCTATGGCAGACCTTGGAATTCACAAGACGGATTTGATACAGTTTTTAACCGGTAAAAAAATTGTAGAAACAACGGCAAAACTTGCTACATTAAACAAAAAGACTTCTGACGGCAAACCTATAAGCGTAGACGATAATGCATTTTGCATATATAAAATGGAAAATGGAATCATCGGAATAATGACGGCAAGTTGGACATATTATGGACCAGAGGACAACAGCACCATATTATATGGAACAAAAGGCATTATGAGAATATATGATGATCCTCAGTATGCTATAAAAGTTCTTATGCATGATGGAGAGAAAATAAATTTCGAAATGGAAGGCATACAGACAAATGAAAAACAAACAAAATCCGGTGTCATAGATTTATTTGTGGACAGCATACTAAATGACAGGGATACAGAATTATCTGGAAAAGCCGCGCTAAGTTCTATGAAAGCAGTATTTGCAAGCATAGAATCATCTGAAAAAGGTAAAACCATTACCGTAGATCAAGATTAATTATATCTGATAATATCCAATAAATAAAAGAAAGAAGATGGTATGCATGAAAATGGGATTTGTAAGTGCGATTTTAGCTGATTACAGTTTCGAAAAACTAATTGATACTGCAGCCGAACTAGGATTTGAATGTGTTGAAGTTGCATGCTGGCCTAAAGGAACAGCGGAAAGAAGGTATGCCGGCGTCAGCCATATTGATGTGGACAGCCTTAATGATGAAAAAGCCGCTTACATAAAGGATTATTGCAGAAATAAAAAAGTTCAAATCTCGTCCCTTGCCTTTTATCCTAATACCATCGGAAATGACTTAGAGATGCGCCGTGCAAATGTTTCTCATCTATACAAAGTAATAGATGCCAGCGCAAAACTTGGGGTTAATATGGTGACAACATTTATAGGAAGAAATCAGTATAAAAGCGTTGAGGAAAATATAGAACTTTTTAAGGAAGTCTGGCCGCCTATTATAAGCTATGCAGAAAATAAAGGGGTAAAAGTTGCCATAGAAAACTGCCCAATGCTTTTTGATGAAAACCAGTGGCCGGGCGGGCAGAACCTTTTTAATTCTCCTAAAATCTGGAGAAAATTGTTTGAAATTATTCCAAGCGATAATTTCGGTATAAATCTTGATCCAAGTCATTTTATCTGGCAAATGATGGATTACATAAAACCGGTTTATGAATTCCGAGACAAAATTTTTCATGTTCACTTCAAAGATATTAAACTGCACCCTGATAAATTAAAAGAAGTGGGGACGCTGGCTTATCCCCTAGATTACATGAGTCCTAAAATCCCGGGTCTTGGCGATGTAAACTGGGGAGCTTATGTTTCATCTCTCACTGATATAGGATACAATGGATATGCGTGTATAGAAATAGAAGACAGGGCTTTTGAGGAAAACGAAGAAAGGGTCCTTGCAAGCCTGAAACTTTCAAAGAGGTATTTAGAACAGTTTGTAATCTAGAAATTCAAATTTAAAGGGGGTCTTATGGCGTGAAGAGAATTATTGCGGTAAATTCAAACACTTATCACGGCTACTCTCTCGATGATGCTATTTCCGGCATAAGCAAGGCTGGTTTCAAGTATATTGAGCTTACAGCAACAAAAGGATGGACCGAGCATGTCTTTCCAACAATGACATTTGAAGAGCTCTGCAGAATTAAAGACAGTCTAAAAAAGGCGGAGCTTACGCCGATTTCCATGAGCGGTCACTGCAACCTTATGGATACAGAACGCCTTAGTGATTTTATTTTAAATATTAAACTTGCATCATTTTTCGGATGCGACTACATTATATCTTCAATTGGAGAGGCACATTTAAAAGATAGAACTGAAACTTCCGATGAAGAAGTGGCAAAACACATAAAAGAGATTGTGCCATACCTACAGGAATATAATCTCAAACTATGTCTTGAAAACCACGGCAAGCACGGAACAGGAAAACAACTTAAAAAAATTGTAGATTTAGTGGACTCGCCGACAGTCATGATAAATTATGATACTGCAAATGTTATATATTATGGAAATATTGATCCGGTAGAAGACATAAGTTCATGTATAGATAAAATCGGGCATATTCACCTAAAAGACAAAGCCGGTGCCAATAACGAGTGGAATTTTCCTGCAATAGGCAAAGGAAACGTTGATTTTGAAAGGATTATTAGCGAATTAGACAAAGCCAATAACAATTGCCCCCTCAGTATAGAAATAGAATTTACAAAGGATGGAGCAAGAAATCTTGGTGAAGTAAATCAAGCAGTAAAGGATTCTTACGATTATCTTAAAAAAATAGGCCTTTTTAGTGCCTAAATGGAGGGAGACCGATGGTCAAGATTGGTATGGTTGGCTTTGGGGGCATAGGAAATGTGCATTATGATAACTACAAAAATATTGACGGATGCAAAGTTGTCGCAGTAGTATGCAATACTGCACAGGATAAAGAAAAAGCCGCAAAGTTCAATTTAGCTGTATATGATGACATAGCTTCCATGACAGCAAATGAACAAATAGATGTGATAGATGTATGCACACCTACTTATCTTCATAAAGAACATGTAGTAGAAAGCTTAAATTGCGGCAAACATGTAATTGTGGAAAAACCAATGGCTCTTTGCGCAAAAGATGCTAAAGAAATGTTCGACCTTGCCGCCAAAAAAAATCTTTTGCTTTTTGTAGGTCAAGTCGTGCGTTTTACAAGAGAATCCGAAATTCTTTATGAAGCCGTAAAAAGCGAAAAATACGGCAAGCCTCTGGACGGCTATTTCATAAGACTTAGCGCTTGCCCTACATGGAGCAAGGGAGGGTGGCTTTTTGACAGAAAGAAAAGCGGACTTGTGCCCTTTGACTTGCATGTCCATGACTTGGATTTGATTATAAGTATTTTCGGAAAGCCAAGAAACTTTACATATACAAGCTGCGGCAGGCCTGATGCCGGATATAAAGAACATTACAGATTCAATTATACACTTGACAATCTAAACGTTACGGCAGAGGCAGCCTGGTTTAATGCAAATTATCCCTTCAAAGCTGCTTGGCGTGTATATTTTGAAAATGCAGTATTAGAAAACGATGGAAAAAAAGTTACAGTTTATGAGCATGATAAAGAACCTTTCACTTATAACTTTCAAGAGGATAAAGCGGTAGCCACCGAGATAAACCTGCCTGCCAGCGACATGTTTTACCGTGAGCTTTCACATTTTATAGAATGTATAGAAAGAGGCGTTCCGTCAGAACGTATCCACCCTGATGAAATCATAGAAGGGATTAAGATTTTAGAAAAAATAACCGAAGAAGAAAAGCCGGCAGTCTAAGAACCGCATCTATTCAGGACATACTAGGAAGGAGGCGCTCTTTAAAAGAGCGCCTCCTTGTGTGCTTTTTTACTGCTTATTTTTTGCTGTTTACTAAATTTACCAGCTGAATCTAGAGCAAGTTGTAAAGCACTTGCGCCATCTCAGCCCTTGTTGCAATGCTTTCGGGAGTTAACAAGCCATCACTTCCGCGCACCATTCCTGTTTTGGCCAGATATTCCATAGCTTCTTTTGCCCAAGGAGCTACTTTATCGGCATCTCTGAAGCTTTCCAGGGTTGTTCCAGTAGTGCCGACAGGCAATTCTCCCAGCTCTTTTAAGGTGTTGTAAAGCAGTGTAAACATTTCCTGTCTTGTAATCGGCCGCTCCGGAGCAAAAAGGTTGCTGCCGATACCTTTTGTAATATTAAGGCGTTTAGCTGCTGCCAGATAACCGGTATAGTATGTGCTGCCGGCATCTAGGAAGTTGTCTTTCGGCTGCGCATCGGGTTCTATTCCGTATGCCCTCATCAGCATAACTAAATATTGGCTGCGCGTCAGCTGCTCTTGCGGGCTAAAAATTCCCTCCGCGGTTCCTGTGGTTATACCTCTACTCATTTATAAGTTATGGTTGCAATTTTGACATTATATTATATAATTTTACTTAACAATTGTTTGCTTAACACAACTGAGAGAGCGTGTTATTAAAGTAAAATTTCAAAATAGAGGGGACAGCTATGCACTGGAATAAAACACGAGAATGTATAGACAGAGAGCAGCTTCGTTCATATCAGCTTACAAAACTTAAAGAAACCATAGACAGAGTTTACCACAATGTGGAAAGCTACAGGCAGAAAATGCAAGAAATAGGAGTGATTCCTGAAGACATAAAAACTTTAGAGGATATAAGGCTTCTGCCGTTTACAACAAAACAAGATCTTAGGGACAACTATCCCTACGGCATGTTTGCAGTGCCTATCGAAGAAATAATCAGGATTCACGCTTCATCAGGGACCACGGGAAAACCTACAGTGGTAGGCTATACCAGAAGAGATATTTCTAATTGGGCCGAATTAATCGCAAGAAGCCTTGTAATGGGAGGCGGAAAGAGAGATTCGGTGGTTCAGGTCTCCTATGGATACGGCCTTTTTACCGGCGGTTTAGGATTTCACTATGGAGCAGAAAAATTAGGAGCAGTGGTGCTGCCTACGTCAGGCGGCAATACTCGCCGGCAGGTTATGCTCATGAAGGATTTAGGTACCGAGATTCTTGCATGCACCCCTTCTTACGCCCTTTGCATCGCCGAAACCTTAGAAGAAATGGGAATAAAGCAAGAAGAGTTAAAACTCAAGACAGGAATTTTTGGAGCAGAACCTTGGTCTGATAATATGCGCAAAGACCTTGAATCAAAACTTGGAATAAAAGCACTTGATATTTATGGTCTCAGCGAGGTTATAGGCCCTGGAGTAGCGGCTGAATGTATGGAGCAGAACGGTCTTCACATCGCAGAAGACTTCTTCATCCCCGAAATAATAGATCCGGTAACAGAAGAACCGCTTCCCGAGGGTGAAAGAGGCGAGCTGGTAATTACAACAATTGATAAAGAAGGCTTGCCGGTTATTAGGTACAGAACGCGAGATATCACCTCTATTTCATATAAGCCGTGCTCTTGCGGCAGGACTCATGCCCGAATCGAGAAAATCCTAGGCAGAACCGACGACATGCTGATTATCAGAGGAGTCAATGTGTTCCCGTCTCAAATTGAAAGTGCCTTAATGGCGGCCGGCGATGCCGAGCCCCACTATTTGATTATAGTGGATAGAAAGGATAATCTTGATTCTATCGAGGTATGGGTTGAAGTGTCAGAACAGCTTTTTGCCGATGAAGTAAGAAAGCTGGAAGAAGTCAGGAAAAAAATTACATCATCTATCTATACAACTTTAGGCATAAATGTAAACGTAAAATTAGTTGAACCGCATACCGTTGAGCGGACAGAAGGCAAATCTAAGCGCGTTATCGACAAAAGGAAATTATAAGGTACATTACAAGCAAAATGAACGGAGGGGTTATATGTTTGTAAAACAGATTTCGGTATTCCTAGAAAACAAACCCGGTAAACTTTCTCAAGTTACGGATATCCTAGAGAAAAATAATATCGATATCAAAGCTATTTCCATAGCAGATACTACTGAATTTGGGATTTTACGGATGATTGTAGATAAACCCAAAGAGGCAGTTGAGGCAATAAAAGCTGAGAAATTTCCGGTTAGCACAACGGACGTATTGGCAGTTGAGGTAACAGATAAGCCCGGAGGGTTAAACCGCGCCCTTCAAATTTTAAACGATGCCGGCGTCAGTGTGGAATATCTCTATTCGTTTATTAAGCGAAACGGTGAAAGGGCATTGATACTATTTCGAGTGGAAGAACCGGAGAGAGCGGTAGAGGTTCTCCAATCAGCGGGAATAAAACTGTATTCAACTGAAGAAATAAATAGTCTATAAAAAACAGGAGGAGTGTCAGAATAGGACACTCCTTAATAATTTAAAAAAATTGCACCTGAAAATACTCGATGCTATAATTTAAAAAGAGCTTTGTGCGATATACTAAAGGAGGCTCCAAAACATTGAAAGAAACATTTGCTGTTTTAGCGGGGAAAGCCGCCGTAAATCTTGCAAAGATTGCAGGCCGTCAGGGAACCAGCATAGGCGGAAGGGTAGCGCTTAAAATAAGTCCCGATATTCTTACTTGGTTTAGCTCAAAGGTAAAAAATGACATAATATTTGTCACAGGCACAAACGGAAAGACATCAACAAACAATATGATTTATTCCATAATCCAGGAGGCAGGCTATACTTGTGCTTGCAATAATATCGGCGCAAACATGGAAGTTGGGTTAATATCGGCTTTTATAGACAGTAGTTCAGTTTTTAAGCTGTCACTGGATTTTGCGTGTATGGAGGTAGATGAAGCATCCTTGCCAAAAGCAGCTGCCTCTACAAAGCCCGACATAATCGTGTTTACCAATATATTTCCGGATCAGTCAGACAGATATGTAGAAATTGACGCCCTTTTAAATAAGATAAGAGATGGATTAGAAGCATCTCCCGATACCACTCTTTTAATAAACGCAGACGATCCCTTTCTTGTAAGCATAGGAAATTTACTGCCTAATCCGAAACGGTATTACGGCGTTGAAAAGTGGTTTGACAATATAAGCGAAGATACGATGGCAGATGCTGTTTTATGTAAAAAATGCGGCAGCATCCTTTCCTATGACTGCCGCTATTATGGACAACTCGGCCGCTACAGCTGCAGCAAATGCGGTTTTCATAGACCGGCTCCTGATTTCAGCGCAGTCATTGAAAACGAGGAAGGCGTTCAGCTATTTAATATCTTAGATAAAGATAAAAAATCGATAATTGCGGTAAAGGCAGATATAAGCGATAGATACACTGTATATAACATGGCGGCTGCCGTATCCTGCGGGCTTCTTATAGGTATAAGGCCTGAAATTATAATAAAAGGGCTGCAAAAATACAAGCCTCAGGCAGGCAGAATGGAAGAGTTTTATATTCAAAAACCAATACTGTTGAATCTTGCCAAGAACCCTGTAGGATTTAACGAATCAATGAAAACGGTAAGTAAAGACGGAAGGACAAAAACAGTTGCCATTGGAGTAAACGACCTTCCCCAGGACGGACGGGACGTGTCATGGCTGTGGGATACGGATTTTGAGATACTAAAAAAAATAGACGATACTATAACAAGCTATATATTATTTGGACGCAGAAGATATGATACAGCGCTTAGGCTAAAGTACGCCGGAATAGACACAAAAAAACTTGTTATTTCGGAAATACTGGACGATGTTGTAAATAATGTTGTAGAAACCAAAAGCGAAATAGCTTATATAATATCCAATTACAGCACCACCTTTGACATCCGAAAGATATTAAAAGAGAGGGATAGCAAATGAAGCTTAATATATGCCACTTATACCCTGACCTTATGAATATGTACGGAGACAGCGGCAATATGCTTGCCCTTATTAGACGCTGCCAGTGGCGAAACATCTCGGTAGAAGTTAAAGAGCGCAGATTAAATGACAAAGCCGAAGACTTCAAAAACCAAGACATATTTTTTATAGGTCATGGAGCAAGCAGGCAGCAAAGCATAGTTGCTCAAGATATGAAAAGTATAAAGCCTTATTTGAAGGAAGCTATCGAAGAAGGCAAAGTGTTTCTTGCCATATGCGGAGGTTACCGCATACTAGGCAGATATCAAGATGCAAATGGCGCAACTTTGGGACTTGAGCTTTTCAATTTTTATACAGAACAAACGACAGACCACTTTGCAGGCAATATTATAGTAGAAACTGACGAAAATTATAATCTCATCGGCTTCGAAAACCACATTGGAAAAACATATCTAAATGGTCTTAAGCCTTTAGGACGAGTAATTTTCGGATTTGGGAATAACGGTGAAGATAAAACAGAAGGCATGCGCTACAAGAATACAATCGGCACATATCTTCACGGCCCCCTCCTTCCCAATAATCCCCGATTATGTGATAAAATAATAGAGGCGGCATTGCGCAATAAATATGGCACTGTTGAACTTGAAAAACTTGATGATTCGCTGGAGCTTGAAACCCGTAGAAAAATCTTAGAATTAATTGATCCAAAATTTACATCTCTTGCATAAGATTAAAAAAGGAGTGAATACTATGCTGACTGAAAAAATAGAAAAGTACTATTCGAAGGAATTTGACTTAAACTGCGCAGAGGCCATGGTTTATTCGGCAAATGAAGAATATGGTTTAAACTTAGATAAAAAAGCTCTGAAAATGGCATCAGGCTTTGGAGGCGGTATGGGCATTGAAAGTGTATGCGGTGCCCTGACAGGCGGGATAATGGTGCTGGGCGTGCTTTTTACAAAAGAAAAAGCTCACGAAAGTGAGCGTGTCAAGACATTAGAAAAAGAATTCTTAAGCCGATATAAGGATAAGATGGGTGATATATTGTGCAAACCCCTAAAAGAAAAGCACCATAACGATGAGGTCAGGTGTCTTAATGTTATAAAAGAAGCGGGAGTAATACTGGATGATATAGTTAAAAGAGAGCTAGGAACTCCTTCTAGATAAAGACATACTGTTTGAAACAGCTTTATAGAGCACTACGGCTATGGCGCTGTCTGCCAAATGGTGCAGTACGGTTCCTATACCTACAACCACAAATGCAGTATATAGATCAAAACCGAAAGGAAGCACTATCAAAGATTCTCCTAAAGCATGAATCGGTGTTACGGCAATTAAAGCCTTGGAGAACGAAAAACCCTTTTTGATTAAATAAGCACCGGCTACTCCGAATGCTACATGGATAAGAGCTCTTGCCGCTATAACAGGTCCCAGCATCAGCAGGAAACCAAAGGCAGAACCCAACCCCACCATCACAGCTGCCCAAGGGCTAATTAGCATTGCCAGCATCGAGGGTACGTGAGAGGCCAGTGTTGCCGAAAACGGAGGGATATATACCCTGAGGTAGCCGCCAAAAGCTACCGGTATTAATATTGCCAGTGCTGTCAGTAAAGCACTTATTACAAGATCTCTAGTTTTCATTGCACATTTTTTCCTTTCAAAGTATAATAATTGTTAATAACTATTATACTGTATATACACATGACAAGTCAATAAATTTTAAAAAAAATTATTCTAAAAGCATCCCTTTTTCCTTTAATAGCTTTTCGGCTTTATTGATGCAGTCCAAGTTAATAGCCTCAATCGTATGAATATGCACCCCGTCTGTAAGCTGCGAGAGCAAACTTGCTCTATGTTCTTTCACTGCATTTAAAAAATTTTCCACATCCTCGGAAGTAGACAGCATAAGCATGCCTCGAAGTTCGCCATATATAGGATGCTCAACTATTACATCAATCACTTTACAGCCGCATTCTACAAATGTCAGCAGCTCTTCCCGGGTTAGATCTGCATCATGGCGCACAGCTATTTGTTTGGTATAAGGCAGCATCGTGCCCTGCACCATGTACCCTTGAGCAGTTGCGATAATATTATTTCCTGCTGCCCTAAGTATAGCAATATCCTGGACTATGACTTGCCGCGTAACATTGAAAATCTTTGCAAGTTCACTGCCTGACATAGGTTCCTTGCAAGACTTAAGCAACTCTAAAATTTTATTCCTGCGCTGTTGGGTATTCATATTACTAACACCACCCTTACTAATCTGATTTTATTATATCAGTAGTTTACGATACTTTCCACATCGCTACAAATTTTATAACGTGATACAAAGCTTGCTATAGAGATTAAAGAGACTTACACTAAAGTCATATATATATATTCTAAGGCATTAAACTATATTATACTAGGAGGTTTGCAATGCTATACATCAAAAACGAATCAAACGATCCTTATTTCAACATGGCCCTTGACGAATATGTGGTAAGCAGCCTTGATCCATCAGAGGATTACTTTTATTTTTACCAAAATAAACCCGCCGTTATAATCGGCAGAAACCAAAACACTATAGAAGAAGTAAATCAGGAATATGTAAATGAAAACAATATTATAGTGGTAAGGCGCATGTCAGGGGGAGGAGCAGTCTATCATGACCTGGGCAATGTAAATTTTAGCTTTGTGGTAGACTACAAGCCGGAAGACTTCAACAATATAGAAAGATTTGCTAAGGCCATAGTAAAAGCTCTTGAAAAATTAGGAATAAATGCTGAATTTTCCGGCAGAAATGATATAACAATAGACGGGAAAAAGATATCCGGCAATGCCCAATATATCACCAAAGGACGAATACTTCACCACGGCACCCTGTTATTTGACTCAGATTTGACGGTTCTCAGCAAAGCATTGAATGTTAAACCTGAAAAAATTCTCTCTAAAGGCGTAAAATCTGTAAAAAGCAGAGTGACAAATATCAAGGAGTATTTAAAGGACGATATATCGATTCCCACATTTAAAGAAATGCTTCTAAAATATGTTTTTGAGGTAGAGGGAAGCGAGCTAAATGAATATATACTGACTCCGGAAGATATGAAAAATATCACAAAGCTCAGAGATGAAAAATATGCAACATGGGAATGGAATTTCGGAAATGCTCCCGAGTTTGATCTTGTGCGTTCCCACCGCTTTGACGGCGGAGAAATCCAAGTTCGCATGAACGTAAGAGATGGTATAATAACAGATATCAAATTTTTTGGCGATTTCATGAGTGTCCGCGATATTTCAGAAGTCGAAAAGCAACTTAAAGGACAAAAATTCAAAAACGATGCAATAAAAGCTGCTCTTTCGAAGTTGAATTTAAAGGACTACTTCGGCTCAATAAGCCTGGAAGAAATAGCAAGTCTGTTTTATTAAAAGAAAATTTATCTATAATAAAAGGCTTTCTTAACAGAAGCCTTTTTTAATTATTTTAATTACTTAATTAAAATTTTTATAAAGTAATTAAAAAAGTAGCAGGATTTTCTGTTTATATGTCGAATATATATTTAAGATAGTAAAAATTTTAATGAAGTTGGAGAATTTTTTATGGGAGAATTTGATCTAGATAAATTTAAAACAATAGCAACTCCTAACGACTGCTTGGTTTTAAATACAATAAGACACCAGGGCCCGATATCCCGGGCAGATATTGCAAAAGCGACAAACCTTACGGCTCCTGCCATTACCTATATAACAAACAAACTACTGGACTCGGGGATAGTAACAGAGCATACGATAGGACAATCCAGCGGCGGCAGGCGGCCCATTCTCCTTGCAATAAACCCTGACACTTTAAACGTTTTGGTAATCCATATAAGCTCTAACAGATTAAGAGGCTACCTGGTAGACGGAGAGCTGAACGTGATTTCAGAAAAGGAATACTCCGTCCAGAAGATGGCTAAAGATGACATATTAGAACTTATGCTCAGCACAATATTGGATTTAAAAAAAGATGCAAAAACCGACATACTTGGCATCGGCGTTGTAGTTCACGGTCCGGTTCAGTCTAAAGAAGGCATATCCTTATTTGCGCCAAATCTTGGTTGGAGAAATGTTCCTATAAAATATATCGTTGAAGAAAAAATAGGCCTTCCAACCTTTGTAGAAAACGACGTAAGAGCCATGGCCATAGGGGAATTTTACTATGGCTCAGCATCCGACATTGAAAATATGGTGTTTTTGAAAGTGGGCTACGGCATAGGTTCTGCAATATTTATAGATGGTAAGCTTTATCGAGGATGCGGGGACAGTGCCGGAGAAATCGGACACACTACCATAGATGTGGGCGGACCGCTGTGCAGCTGCGGCAATTATGGCTGTTTAGAAGCTGTGGCATCTGAGAATGCCCTTGTAAAATCAATGATTAAGTCAATTAAGGAAGGAAGGTCCTCCATGGTTCAAGAAATGGCAGGAGGAAACCTTGAGGATATAACACCTGAGATGATTTACGAAGCCGCCGAGAAAAACGATAACCTTGCAGGCAGATTCTTGAGGCAGACAGCCCGCTACCTCGGCATAGGCATAGCAAATGCAATAAATACGTTTAATCCTGAACTCTTGGTAATCGGAGGAGGGATAGTGAAAGCAAAATCCTCCATCGAAAAGACAATGCTTGATACAGTAAAAGACCGATGCCTTGAAAACAGCTTTAATCAGTGCAAAATTGAGTTTTCTCAGATGGGTGAAATAGCCACAATAAAAGGAGCTGCCGATGTTGTTATGACAGCCATCTTTTAAAAGAAGCGGAGGGAGATAATTGTACTTTATAGGTGTAGACCTTGGAGGAACAAAGATTGCTTCAGCCCTTGTAAATCAAAAGGGAGAAATTATAACCGAAAATGTTACCGAAACAGAAGCCTCAAAGGGCGCAGATTATGTATTAAATAAGATTAAAAATGAAATAAAAAAACTTTACGATGCTGCAGGTTCTGTGCCTATCGGGGGAATAGGCCTCGGAATACCCGGCCTTATGGACATAGAAAAAGGCATTTCTATCTTTGCAGGCAATTTAGCATGGCAAAATGTGCCGGTAATTGAGGAATTTAAAAAGGATTTTCACACTCCTATTTTCATGGACAATGATGTAAGAGTAGCAACATTAGCAGAAAAGTATTTTGGAGCAGGTAAAGACGTAAACACCCTTATATGTGTAACACTGGGCACAGGCATAGGCTCCGGCATAATCCTTGATGGCAAGATTTACAGGGGATATTCTTACAGCGCAGGCGAGATAGGCCATACAACCGTTATAAAAGATGGACTTTATTGCAACTGCGGAAACCGAGGGTGCCTTGAAATGTATGCATCAGCCCCCGGGATTGTGCGCCAGATTAAAAGGCATATTATGGAAGGCCACTATACGATTATGACAAAGATGACAGACGGTAATGTAGATAAAATTACAACAAAAACCCTTTCAGCAGCATTTGACGAGGGAGATGGTTTGGCACGTCTTGTAATGGAAAATACAGCAGAACTTCTGGGAATCGGTCTTTCTACATACGCACAAATTATCAACCCGGAAATGATTGTAATCGGCGGCGGCGTATCGCTTCTAGGCGATAGACTATTTATTCCCTTGCGGAAATATTTTAATGAACATTTAATGCAGGCACTAAGAGATAAAATCCCCATTGTACCTGCAAAACTTAAAGATAAAGCCGGTGCCGTAGGCGCCGCGACTCTTGCTATGAAAAACCTGGGTATTTTTTAAAGGAGGCAAAAAATGTTAGTATCTTCAAAAGAAATGTTGAACAAAGCTCGGCAAAATAACTATGCAATAGCTGCTTTTAACATACACAATTTAGAAACACTAAAAGCAACGGTAGAAGCCGCTGAGGAGGAACGCGCTCCTCTTATACTTCAGACAACTCCCGGCACCTGTGAATATGCCGGAATAGATTATTTAGTTGCCATGGCTCATACAGCATCAAATAAAGCCGATATTCCCATAGCATTACATTTAGACCACGGAAATTCCCTTGACCTTGCAATAAAATGCATAGACGCAGGCTACACATCTGTTATGATCGACGGCTCTATGCTGCCTTTTAATGAAAATGTTTCCTTAGTAAAACAAGTCGTAGAATACGCTCATAAAAAACAAGTTCAAGTTGAGGCAGAGCTTGGGCATATTTCCGGAGTCGAAGAAAATATTTCATCAAGCCACGAAGTACTCACTGACCCAAAAGAAGCTGCCGAATTCGTAAATAGAACTGGCGTAGATTCCCTGGCAATTGCCGTAGGCACAGCCCATGGAGTATATAAAGGGAAGCCTGAAATTCACTTCGACATAATTCAAAACATTCGTCAGCTTGTGAATGTGCCCCTGGTTTTACACGGTTGCTCCGGCGTGCCTGAAGAAGATGTAAAACAGGCAATAAAATGCGGAATATGCAAAATAAATATCGCAACAGATATTAAAATTGCCTTCGCTGACGAGCTTAAAAAGTTTTTTGTATCACAGCCTGATGAGACAGATCCCCGCAAATATTTTAAACCTGCAATAAAAGCAGTAAAAGATGTAGTAAAATCCAAGATTCATATGGCGGAGTCATACAACAAAGCATAAAGGAGGCTTTTGGTTTGATAAATTTAGATGATGTAGAGAAAGTCAGAGAAATAGACAGCATGAATTCACTTTCTGCAACAGAAAATTATGATTTGCAGTTTGAAGAAGCCATAAATATAGCTCAAAATTTCGAAATAGATAAGCCTAACCGCATCTTTCAAGAAATCGTAGTGCTGGGCACAGGCGGAGGATCTTCTGTAGCTGCAGGCCTTTTAAAATCCTACTTGTTTGATGAACTTAACATTCCGGTAATAATCAATCAAGGCTATAACATACCTGCTTGCGTGGACAAAGATTCATTGGTGCTGGCAATATCTCATTCAGGAAATACAGAAGAGACATTAAGCGCCTACGAGCAGGCTGTTAAAGCTGGCGCCCACATAGTAGCTGTTACGGCAGGCGGCAAATTAAAAGAGATGTGCCAAAAAGACAACGTTCCCTGCCTGATTATACCTTACGATATCGGCCATCCTCGCAGGGATATCGGCTATATTTTCGTGCCCATGGTGGTAATACTGAGTAAACTTGGATTAATAGAAGATAAAACAGAAGACCTTAAAAGCCTAGTAGACCTATTTGGCGATCTGAAAAATAGATATGGTGCAGATATTCCGACAAAACAAAATGAAGCAAAACAAATAGCAGCCGAGCTTTATGGACATATTCCCCTTGTATACGGCTCCCTTGATTATTATGATTCAGTGGCCTGGAGAATAAAAAATCAGTTTGGCGAAAATAGCAAACTCATGGCATTTTATAATGTAATACCCAATTTGCATCATGATGAAGCGGTGGGGTGGGATATGCCTGCAGAACTTATCTCCAAGTTTTATCTGATTTTACTGCGGGACGATGAACTAGACAGCCCTAAAATAAAAAAGCGCAAAGACATAACCGCCGAAATGCTATCTGCCAGAATGGGCAAAGTAAGACAGGTTTATGCAGAGGGTCCGAATAGACTTTGCCGCATGTTTTCTCTGGTGTATCTGGGAGATTTTATCACTCTCTATGCTCCTATATATCGAGGAGTAGATCCTACGCCGGTAAATATCATAAACCTATTTAAACAGAAGATGGCGGAATCGTAAATGATTCTTACAGTGAATTTAAATGCATCAATTGACAAAGCATATAAGGTTGAAAATTTCAAAATAGGTGCAGTGACAAGAGTAAAAGAGGTAATTCCCACGGCAGGCGGCAAAGGCTTAAATGTGGCAAGAGTGCTGTCTGCATTGGGGGAAAACGTGAATGTTACCGGATTTACCGGCGGATTTTCCGGAGCATTTATAGAGCAGGAACTAAAAAAAGAAAATATGCCCTTCAATTTTATTCACATAAACGGCGAGACTCGATCCTGCATAAATATTATTGATTTGTCATCAAAAATTCATACAGAGCTGTTAGAGCCGGGACCCGATGTAACAGCTCAAGAACTTGACGAGTTTTTGAAGTTTTATACAAAAGCAGTTAAAAATTCTGATATTATAACGCTTTCCGGAAGCGCTCCAAAAGGTATCAAAGAAGATATATATGCAAGACTTGTAACTATTGCGAAAGGCGAGCATAAAAAAGTAATCCTTGATACCAGCGGTAAATACTTAGAGATGGGCCTTGCAAGCGGACCTACTTTAATAAAGCCAAATAAATCAGAGGCGGAAGCACTTTTAGGAAGGCAGCTAAAAGATATAGAGGAGCTTATAGGCGCTGCGAAAGACCTTGCAAAACTTGGACCGGAAATTTGCGTAATATCTCTGGGAGAAAAGGGTGCGGTAGCAGCAAGCAGGTCATTAAATGAGGCTTATTGGGCGCTTCCACCCAAAATCCAAGTTTCAAATACGGTAGGCTGTGGGGATGCAATGGTAGCAGGCTTTGCAGCGGCGCTTTACAACAACTTGCCCCTTGAAGACTCACTAAAATTTGCAGTTGCGGTTTCTGCCGCTGCGGCACTGAGCCCAATAACCGGGGGAATTGTAGTAGAAGAAGTCAGCAATATCGAAGAAAAAGTCAAAATCACAAGATTTAAATAGAGAACACATGGGGACAGTCCCTCCGTGCTACCTCGGCAGGCTAAAAAACAGAACACATGGGGACAGTCCATCCGTGTTACCCGAGATTCAAATAATAGAAATGGAGGCTGAAAAATGCCTGAGGCCATTAATTATAGAGAAAATGACTGGGAAAACTTAAATTTAGTCCATAAAAACAGAATGGAAAGCAGAACTTACTTTGTATCGTATCCGGAAGAAGAATTGGCACTGACATTTGAGCGAGGTTTATCGAAAAATTTCAGATTATTGAATGGACTTTGGAAATTCTATTATTCTCTATCGCCTTACACTGTTCCTGAGGGTTTTTACGAAGAATCCTTTGACGATACCTCCTGGGACGAGATTAAAGTGCCCGGATGCTGGCAGCTTCAAGGGTATGGTAATCCTCATTATACTGATTTGATATATCTGTTTCCAATTGATCCACCCTATGTTCCGACGGAAAATGCTACAGGCTGTTACAGGAGGAAATTCTATATTGCCGAAGGCTGGATAGATAAACAAATCTTGCTGCGCTTTGAAGGAGTAGATAGCGCATTTCATATTTGGGTAAATGGAAAAGAAGCGGGTTACAGCAAAGGGAGCCGTCTGCCATCGGAATTTGATATAACGTCTTTTGTTCGGCCTGGAGAAAATACTCTTGCAGTAGAGGTTTACAGATGGAGCGATGGGAGTTATTTAGAGGATCAGGATATGTGGTGGCTCAGTGGAATTTTTCGCGATGTATCACTAATTGCAAGACCCAAACTGCATCTTCAGGATTTTACAGTAAGAACAAAATTCGATAATGAGTATAAGGATGCGGAGCTGGAGATTTCAATGCGTTGGGAAAACCTTAGCGAAAAAGAGATTTCCGGCTGCAATGTAAATGTAAAACTCCTTGATAAAGATTTAGAACTTGTAGCTGAAGATATGCATGAACTAAGTTTTGCAGGGCAATTTGGCAAAACCGGATCGCTTCTTCATCTAAGTTCTCCTAATAAGTGGACTGCTGAAACGCCTTACTTATACACCTTGCTTATAACTTTGAATGATAAATTCGGGAAAGTAGTAGAAGTAGTGCCATACCGTGTCGGGGTCAGAACTGTAGAAATTAAAGATGGTAATTTATTGGTAAATGGAACGTCCATACTTTTTAAAGGTGTAAACTATCATGAAATTCATCCTGACTACGGTAGAACTGTGCCTATTGAATGGGCAAAAGAGGATTTGCTCATGATGAAGCAGCATAACATAAATGCGGTAAGGACTTCCCATTACCCTCATATACCTGCTTTTTACGACTTATGTGATGAATACGGCCTATATGTAATTGATGAGACAGATCTTGAATGTCATGGATTTGAACTTACAGAAAACTATAACAGAATCAGTGATGATGCTGCATGGGAGAAAGCTTATCTAGACAGGCTTGAGAGAATGGTCCAGCGAGATAAAAATCATCCTTGTGTCATTATGTGGTCATTGGGAAATGAGTCAGGCTTTGGTAGGAACTTTGAAGCGATGGCGGCATGGTGCAGACAAAACGATCCTACAAGGCCCATACATTATGAAGGAGACAGCAGTGCAAAGATTGCAGATATTTACAGCACCATGTACACCTCCCATGAAAAGCTTATAGAAATCGGTGAAGATGAAAACGCTGCAAAGCCTCATATCCTTTGCGAATATGCTCATGCTATGGGAAACGGTCCCGGCGGTCTTGCAGAATACCAAGAAATCTTTTATAAATATAAACGGCTGCAGGGTGGATTTGTATGGGAATGGATGGATCACGGTTTAAGATCTAAAATGGCAGATGGCAAAGAATTTTTTGCCTATGGCGGTGATTTTGGCGACGAACCCAATAATTCCAACTTTTGTATTGATGGCTTAGTAATGCCTGATCGCACAGCAAGTCCGGGGCTTTTAGAATACAAAAAAGTTATTGAACCTGTAAAGACAGAAGCAATAAATGTGTTAGATGGAATTTTACAGATTACAAACCTTTATGATTTTATAACTCTTGACCATTTAGAACTTTTTTGGAATATAACCACAAATGATGCGATGCTTCAAAGCGGCAAACTGTTACTGCCCCGTATAAAACCGGGCGAAAGCGCCGAAATTACTCTTCCTATAAAACATCCATTACAATCTGCTAATTGTTGGCTAAACATATCTTATCGTCTTGCAGCTGATACCAATTGGGCACCTGCAGGCCATGAAATTGCATCCGGACAGTTTCTCCTGCCTGCAAACGAAAAAATAGAACTTGAAATGTCATTGCCGTCTATGCCTATTTGCTGCGAAGATATGAAAAATAAGCTGAAGATTACAGGAGCAGATTTTGAAATCATTTTTGACAAAATATCAGGCGGAATCGATTCATGGAAATTTGCAGGGTTAAGCTTTATGCACAAAGGTCCGGCACTTAACTTTTGGAGAGCTCCTATAGACAATGATATGTTTGAAGTAGAAAAATGGAAAGCAAAAAATCTTAACCATCTTATTGATACAGTAGATGAAATAAGATGGCACAAATTTGGCGAAGACACTTTAAACATATCCGTAAATGGCAAAGTAGCTCCAATAACCTTAGATTGGTCAATAAAATATAAACTCTTATATACAATAAACGGCAGTGGAAATGTAATATTGGAAATTAGCGGAAATCCGGAGGGAAGGGGATTGCCGGAAACGCTTCCGAGGATAGGGGTTCAAGTAGAGCTTGCAAAGAATCTAGAAAGGGTAAGATGGTGGGGCAGGGGACCCGGCGAATCTTATATAGACAGCAAACAAGCTAATTCTTTCGGCCTTTATACAAAGCATATAGACGAATTATACACCCCTTATATAAAGCCGCAGGAAAACGGCAACAGGACAGAAGTAAAATGGGTATCCTTTGAAGAACCTGTGGGTATAGGATTTATAATCGCGGGAGAAGAGCCATTAAACTTCAGTGCTCATCGCTTTTCTATAAAATCTATCGAAAATGCAAAAAACAGATGCAACCTTGTGCCGGAAGACAAGATATACTTAAAACTCGATTATCGCCATCATGGCTTAGGAAGCGCAAGCTGCGGACCCGGTCAGCTTCCCCAATACAAACTAGCTCCCGCAAGTTTCCGATTTAAACTCTGCATGAAGCCGTTTTACCCTGACGAAGTGTCTGCAAAAAATTTAAGCAAGTTAAAAATACTAGGCTAAATCCATTCCTAAGCCAAAGGGAGTTTTGTTGATGAACAACACGATTGAAAAAAGTCAACCTAACAGGCGGCGGCCTAGATTTGTCGGAACAAGATGGAATATAAAAACAGCCCCTTATCTATTTTTGCTGCCGACAATAATTGTCTTCTGCGTTTTTATGATATACCCTTTTGTAAGTTCATTTTTTATGAGCTTTCAGGAGCTTGAGGGCGGCAAATTTGTTTATGTAGGCCTTAAAAACTATATCAGGCTCATGAAAGACTCTATATTTATAACAGCGCTAAAAAATACCACTATTTACCTCTTAATTCAGGTACCAATAATGCTTGTTCTTGCGCTGGTAATTGCGAATATGCTGAACCAACGATTTTTAAAAGCAAAAGGGTTCTTCAGAGTATCGGTTTTTCTTCCTTGTGTTACGGCGCTTGTGGCCTATGCATTAATTTTTAAACTTTTACTAAACACCGAATATGGCCTTGTAAACTATCTGCTGACTAGTTTAGGCTTCCCGAAGGTTGATTGGCTAAACGGTCCAATAAGCGCAAAGATTTCCCTTATAATTGCCCTTACCTGGAGATGGACAGGCTATAACACGGTCATAATGATTGCAGGGCTGCAAAGGATTCCGGAAGAAATTTATGAGGCTGCTGATATAGATGGGGCAAGCAGTTTTCAGAAATTTAAACAAATTACGATTCCATTAATGAAGCCAATAATTCTATTTTGCGCCATTACTTCTACTATTGGCACCTTACAGCTCTTTGATGAATCTTATATTTTAACCCATGGAGGTCCTGATAATGCCACAATAACTGTTGTTCATTACCTTTACAACATGGGCTTTAGGTATCTGAAGTTTGGATATGCGGCTGCCATGAGCTATGTGCTGCTTATAATTGTAGCAATATTGTCGGCTATACAATTTAAGATTAGCGGGAGTGATGACTTGTGAGAAAAAACTTTAAACCGGGAGATGTGACCGGAACAAGATTAATAGTTTACTATATTGTTCTTATTTTAGTTGCATTCGTGTCACTGTTCCCATTTTATGTTATGTTTGTATCTTCTACACTTTCCACAAGTCAAATACTCAACATTCCACCGCACTTGAGTTTCGGTAATCAGCTGCTTGAAAACTTTAAAAATCTTTCTGAAAAAATCAATATTAGCAGAGTGATTTTTAATTCCCTATTTATTGCAATAACCTATACACTCCTTACACTGCTTCTCGATTCCATGGCCGGCTATGCTCTTGCCAAATATGAGTTTAAAGGCAAATCCATAATTTTTGGAATAATTATTTCCACATTAATGGTGCCTTCTCAAGTGACCCTTGTACCAATGTTTATTATGATGAATAAAATAGGATGGCAAAACACTTACTGGGCCATTATATTTCCGGCTCTCGCCAATGCCTTTGGAATATTTTTGATGAGACAAAACATGACTTCATTCCCGACAGCTTTGATAGAGGCGGCGCGCATAGATGGCTGCAGCGAATTTGGGATCTTTTTTCAAATAGTTATGCCTAATATGAAGCCTGCCTTAGGAGCTTTGGGAATATACAACTTCATGTCTCAGTGGGGAAACTTTATGTGGCCGTTGATAATTCTCGCAACTAAGGATATGTACACTCTTCCTGTGGCTTTGGCTTCTCTTGAAGGCTTAATGTATAAGGACTACGGGATGATGATGTTGGGTTCCACAATATCTACCATTCCTATCATAATAATATTTTTGATTTTCCAAAGGCAGTTTGTTTCAGGCCTTATTGGCGGTTCAATAAAAGAGTAAAAAATACAAGGGAGGAAAAAATGATGTTTAAAAAAGTCACGATTCTTGCAGTAGTTTTGTGTATGGTGTTTGCTATGGCCGGCTGCGGCAGTAAGCCTGCTGAAAACAGCACTGAGGCTCCAAAAGAAGATACTTCTGCCCAAGGTGAAAAACCTAAACTCTCAGGAGAGCTGACGGTATGGAGCTGGGATGTAGCTGCCAAAGCGCTTCAAGAAGCAGCGGTAAATTTTAACAAGATTTATCCCGATGTAAAGATAACGGTAGAGGACTTAGGAACAGATCAAGTGTACGACAAAATGACTACAGGCCTTGTGGCAAACGTAGGTCTGCCTGATGTAGTAACCATTGAAGGCGAACGTGTTGCAAGTTTTGCCGGAAAATTTCCGGAAGGCTTTGTAGATCTCACTGATGCGATTAAAACAGATGATTTTCTACCTGTTAAAATCTCAGAATGCAAGTCAAACGGAAAACTTGTTGCATTTCCTTGGGATGCCGGTCCGGCCACGGTTTATTATAGGACCGACCTGTTTGAAAAAGCAGGCATAAAAGCAGAAGATATAAAAACATGGGACGATTTTATAGCTGCCGGAAAGGTAATGAACGAAAAAGTGGGAGTAAAAATGGTGCCTCTTGCAGCATCTAGAAATGCCAATCTTTTTGGCATGATTTTGAATCAGCTCGGTTCATATTTCTTTGATGCCGAGGGCAATACAACACTGAATACCGATGCTGCGATAAAAGCCATGTCGATTATTCAAAAAATGTATGACGAAGGAATAACTTATGATAATACAGACTGGGATGGTCTTGTTTCGGCTACCCAAAGCGGTAAAATTGCAACAGTGCCCTCTGCTGTCTGGTGGGCAGGCACACTAATGGATGAAGTGCCGGATCTTTCCGGCAAGTGGGCAGTAATGAGACTGCCAAAAGTAGGGAATGAAGGTGTTCAAGCAGCGGTTTATGGAGGTTCTAATGTTATGATACCTGCAGCTACCCAAAACCGTGAAGCAGCCGTGGAATTTGTAAAATTTGCTATGACAGATATGGATACCCAGATTACAGCATTTACCAAATACGGCCTGTTCCCTTCGTATATACCAACATATGACGATCCTGCATTTGACCAAGAAGTAGAATATTTTGGCGGGCAAAAGATTTGGAAATTCTTTGCAGAAGTAGCCAAAGAAATTCCCGAGCTCTACTATACAGAAGATTTTCCAGAGGTATATTCACGTGTAATAGATGCCCAGGCAAAAGTTACATTAAAACATGCAGAAGTTAAAGCAACGCTTGACGCACTCCAAAAAGACATAACTAATATGTTGGGCAAATAAACTTATTTCGCAAGGGGCGTGCCTAACAGGCTATGCCCCTTTTTAAACTCATTTGAAGCAAGGAGGCTTTTGTATGGCAAAAAAACCATTTATCCATCCTTATATTCCCAATTCTGTTCCTGGAATAAAGGCCGAGATGATGAAGGAAATAGGGATACAAGATATTGATGAGCTTTATTCGGAAATACCTGATGCACTAAAATTTAAGTCAAAACTAAATCTTCCGGATCCAATACTTTCAGAATGTGAGCTTGAACAGCATGTAAGCAAAATATTAGATAAAAACAGCACATCAAGAGAATATTTGAGTTTCTTAGGCGCAGGCTGCTACGACCATTACGTGCCTGCAGTGTGTGATGAAATAAATCGCAGACCTGAATTTTTGACTGCATATGCTGGCGAACCCTACGAAGATCATGGACGTTTTCAGGCGCTGTTTGAATATGAAAGCATGATGGCAGAGTTGTTAGATATGGATGTAGTAAATGTGCCAACTTATGATTGGAACCAGGCTGCATCTACAGCAATCAGAATGGCTCAGCGAATCACCGGCCGCAATGAAGCTGTAGTCGTAAAGACGATTAATCCTGATAGGCTTTTGACAATAAAAAACTACTGCCACCCTGCAGTAAAAATTATTATTGCAGATTTTGACAAGAAAACAGGACTTGCCGACCTTGAAGATTTAAGAAAGAAGATATCTTCGAATACAGCTGCCGTTTATTTTGAAAATCCCTCTTTTTTAGGCGTCCTTGAAGAACAATGCAACGAAATATCCGAACTTGCAAAACAAAATGGCGCACTGACCATCGTAGGCGTTGATCCTATATCTCTTGGAGTAATTGCTCCGCCATCGAATTACGGAGCCGATATAGTTTGCGGTGATGTGCAATCACTTGGGATACATATGAATTACGGAGGAGGGTTTGCAGGTTTTATTGCAACTCGCGATGAAGAAAAATTCGTTTCCCAATATCCTTCAAGGCTATTTGGCGTTACCACCACAGTAGTTCCCGGCGAATTAGGATTTGGAGATGTATTTTATGATAGGACATCTTTTGCAAAACGAGAGCAGGGAAAGGAATTTGTCGGAACAGCATCAGCTCTTTGGGGTATTACAGCAGGAGTTTATCTTGCGCTAATGGGGCCGAAGGGGATGGAGGATATAGGAAAGACAATTCTTCAAAAGTCTTATTATGGAGCAAAAGAACTGGCAAAAGTCAAAAATATAAACTCTCCGTATTTATCGTCTGCTTTTTTCAGGGAATTTGTTGTAAACTTTGATGATACAGGTAAAACCGTGGAAGAAATCAATAAAATGCTGCTTGAAAAAGGAATTTTTGGCGGAAAAGACTTGTCTCAAACCTTTCCCGAACTAGGTCAAAGCGCTCTTTTCTGTATTACAGAAAGGCATACGGCTTCAGACATCCATAAACTTGTAAAAAGTATAGAAAGCATTTTGAAATAACTTAAGAGGAAGTGATAATGTATGAGCGAGAAAAAGTCGCTTTTAAGAAAAGGCTTTCATCAGGCAAAATGGGATGAACCGGTAATTTTCGAGCTTAGCACAAAAGGCGAGCGCGGTATATATGTTCCGCAAGCAGAAGAAGAAATTTCAAATGCTGTTGGGGATAGCCTTGATTTAATACCTAAAAACCTGCGAAGAAAGACGCCGCCGAATCTTCCCGAAATGTCTCAAGCAAAGGTTCTGCGCCACTATTTGAGGCTTTCTCAAGAAGTGTTGGGTGCTGATGTAAATATCGAAATAGGACAAGGCACATGCACAATCAAATACAGCCCCAAAATAAACGAAAAGTTTGCATCTTCCCCTAAAATAACAGAACTTCATCCCTTGCAGCCTGAAAGCACAGTTCAAGGCGTTCTCGAAATAATGCATAAAACTGATACCTTTCTAAGAGAAATATCAGGTCTTGACAGATTTACTTTCCAGCCGGGAGGCGGCTCTCAGGCAATTTTTGCTATTGCATCTATGATTCGAGCATATCATGAATCCCGGGGTGAGGGGGATACGAGAAATGAAATCATAACCACAATTTTTTCGCATCCTTCAAATGCAGCCGCCGCAGCAGTAAAGGGATTTAAAGTTATAACGCTCCACCCTGACAAGGACGGCTATCCAGATATTGAAGAACTGAAAAAGGTAGTGTCGAATCGGACGGCAGGTCTTATGATTACAAATCCTGAGGACACCGGAATATATAATCCCAGAATCGCTGAATTTACCAGTATTGTCCATGAAGTGGGAGGATTATGCAGTTATGACCAGGCAAATGCCAATGGAATATTGGGGATTACTCGGGCAAAAGAAGCAGGTTTTGATTTTTGTTTCTTTAACCTGCACAAGACATTTTCATCGCCCCATGGATGTGGCGGGCCCGGTGTAGGGGCATTGGGTGTTGTCAAAAAGTTAGAGAGCTTTTTACCGGCGCCTATAGTGGATTTTGATGGTGAAAAGTACTTCTTAAATTACAATTTAGAGCACAGCATAGGGAAAATACGCTCATTTTATGGGACAATTCCTGCTGTTATAAGAGCGTATGCATGGATAATGAGTCTAGGCGATGAAGGTTTAAAAGAAGTTGCAAAGATAGCAGTATTAAACAGTAATTATTTATGCAAAAAGATTAAGGAAATAAAGGGAGTATCTATTCCCTATGCCCTGGGCAAATATAGATTTGAGCAGGTCAGATACAGTTGGGAGCCTCTTACAAAAGAAACAGGCGTCACAACAGAGGATATTCAACGGCGCATGTGCGATTTTGGGCTTCACTACTGGACGAGCCATCATCCGTGGATTGTTCCTGAGCCTTTTACCTTAGAACCTACTGAATCTGCCTCGAAAGACGACCTTGATGAATATTTGGAAGCTCTTAGGGAAATTGCTAAAGAGGCTTATGAGAATCCCGAAAAGGTGAAAAATGCTCCTTACAACAGCTGTGTTCATAAAATTAATACAGAACCGTTGGATGATCCTAAAAAATGGGGCATAACATGGCGGTCGCATCTAAAGAAAATAAAAGGCGAAAAATAACTTAAAGCAGTGGGAGGAAGCTTTATGGATGTAAATAAAAATATACTAGCTCTTGATGGAAAAACAGCTGTTGTTACTGGGGCTGCGTCAGGGATAGGTTTTGCTTCGGCAAAGACATTGGCTGAGTTTGGTGCTGAAGTATTTTTACTTGATATAAATGAAGATGCCGGAGAAAAAGCGGCTGCAGAGATTTCACAAAGCGGCTGCAAAGCTCATTTTCTAAAGTGCGATATTACCTCCGGCCAAAGTTGCCAAAAGGTGGTAGAGGAAATACAAAAAAGAAGCGGCCATATTGATATTCTACACAATAATGCGGGAATTATTATCAGAAAGAATGTCGTTGAACTGGAAGAAAATGAATGGGACAAGAGTATAGATGTGTGTCTGAAGGGAGTGTATCTGCTTTCGAAGTATGTAATTCCTGTAATGGCGGCAGGTGGTGGAGGAAGCATTATTAACACAGGCTCGGGCTGGGGACTTAAAGGGGGCGACAATGCCGCCGCATACTGCGCTGCAAAGGGCGGCGTTGTAAACTTAACACGTGCCATGGCGATAGATCACGGTCCTCAGAACATTAGAGTAAATTGTGTCTGTCCGGGAGACATTGATACTCCCATGCTAAGAAGCGAGGCAAGACAGCTCGGAATCCCTGAAGATGAAATGATAAAGTCATCTGCCGTTACAAGACCACTGTTAAAAGTAGGAACACCCCTTGATATAGCTTATGCAGTCCTTTTTCTTGCCAGCGAAATGTCTTCCTACGTAACTGGAAGCGTCTTAGTAGCAGACGGCGGTGGCCTTGCATAAAAACACATGGGGACAGTCCCTCCGTGTTAATTGATCTACCCAAAACACATGGGGACAGTCCCTCCGTGTTACCTCGGCAGGCTGGGAAACACAAGGGAAACAGGAACACATGGGGACAGTCCCTCCGTGTTAATTTCTCTTCCTTTGGAATAGCAGAGAAAGAATAGCTTTATTTTAAAACATGCACAGGAACACATGGGGACAGTCCCTCCGTGCTAATTTCTCTTCATTTGGAATAGCAAAGAAAGAATAGCTTTATTTTAAAACATGAGCCCGGGTTTTAAAAGAACACAAAAGAACCGTCCGAGACCACTGAAAAAGTCCCCCCCATAAAAGAAATCTGATTCTAAAATTAAACACAAGAAAATGATTAAAAGCCTTGAAATGTCTGGCTTTAAGGTACCAAAAACCCCTTATTCATGGTATAATATAAGTATGATCAAATACCAATCAAAAGGGGTTTTTCTAATGCTTCGACTTAAGCCAAAGCAACTGAGTTTTCATTCATTGCTGTACGACAAAATTCCGGAAAATCACATACTAAAAAGGATAGATTCAGTGGTTGATTTTTCTTTTATCAACGAACTGCTAAAAGGCAGCTATTGCAAAGAGTTTGGCCGTCCTGCAAAAGAACCGGAAATGATGTGCAAGCTGCTTTTCTTGCAGCATCTATATAACCTTTCGGATGAAAGAGTAATAGAGGAAGCAAGCTTAAACCTTGCCTACCTGTATTTTTTAGGCCTCAATCCTGAAGATGCCCTTCCGGATAAAAGCCTGCTTTCAAAATTCAGGACCCATCGCTTGGAGGAATCAACCTTAGACGAAATCATAACAGAAATCGTAAGACAATGTGTAGAAAAGGGAATCATAGAAGGAGGCAGCGTAAGCATAGATACTACCCATATACAAGCAAATACCATTAAAAAAACCCCTGAACGGTTAATGAAACATTTAGGAAAAAAGATCATTAAAACATATACAGAGGAAACGGGAAAAACCTTAGAAGATATACCCGAAGCGCCGGCCTACAAGGAAATTGAAGATCATAAAGAGGCTAAGGCCGAAATGAAAGAATACTTAGAGACTGTAATAGATAAAGTAAACGAAAATATATCCGCAAATGAACAAAAGACCAAGGAAGCAATAAACAAAGCTAAGGAAATATTAGACGACCCTAAGTTTATAAATCAAAAAGGAGTGCGTTCGCTAATAGACGAAGACGCAAGAGTCGGCTATAAAAGTAAAAACCATAATTATTTCGGCTATAAAACCGAGTTTGCCATGACAACGGATGAACGCATCATCACTTGCGTAAGAACAGCGAACGGAGCATATACCGACGGAAACCACACAAAAGAAATGCTTGAACAAACAAAAAAAGCCGGCATAAGGATTGATGAAGTTTATGCAGATAAAGCGTATTTTAGAAAACCCATACTGGATGATATAAAAGAAATAAATGCAAAAGCCTATATACCTGTAAGCGAATCAGTCTATAGAATCGATGAAAGTGAATTTACATATAACAAAGACTCCGACCAGTGGCAGTGCAGCCAAGGCAACATAACAGAAAAAAGGAGGCATTTTAAATCTAAAAAAGACAAAAAAGAAACCTACAAATACTATTTTGAAATAAATCAGTGCAAGGCATGCCCCATACACGATAAATGCTGCAAAAGAAGTTCGCGTAAAATTCTCAATGTAGGTTTAAATACACCGGAGTTTTATGAAATATCGCAGTACCAAAAAACCGAGGAGTTTAAGGAAAAATACAAAAAGAGAGCTTCAATCGAAGGCAAAAATGCCGAACTTAAACGATTTCACGGGCTGTATCGAGCAAGGGGATACGGTCTGTTAAGCGTGTCCATACAATCGAAACTAGCCGCAATAGCGGTAAATATAAAGAGGATAGCAGCAATAGTATCCTCTTTTTTTATTTTGTTTTTTAAAAAACCTATATTTTCCAGAGCAAATCTTGGTTTTTGATATTTTTTGATGAAACCAGGATAAAAAAGGCTAGTTTTTCAGTGGTCTCGGACGGTTCTTTTGTGTTGTCAGACAACACAAAAGAACCGTCCCTCTGTGCTATGACAACACAAAAGAACCGTCCCTGTGTGCTATGTGCACTGCGTGTTTAATTATAAAATCAAGTAAATTAAATATTGAAAAATCATTTCTTCAAGCCATTGTAATTTATCTTTACCAAACTCTGATACATTTGGGTTCAACGCTTTATATTGATCCCATGTCTTATAATATTTACTTTCGAGCTCTCTTGAAGGCTCGACTGTGTAATCTTCTTTGTTAAACTCAATGCCTGCAGTATCTCCCGGATTAGTATAAACTGCATAATCTCTTACGGTTTCAGCAACAGCACATAGATTTTCTAGGTTTATGTCATTTAGCATGAGCGGATGTTTGTCCAAGCTAAATATGTATTTACCTCCCGGAGCAAGGATGTCAATGTACTCCTTAACTTCTTTAACACAATCTTTCTTAGATTTGGTTTTCAAACTCATAATTGGATACAAGCCTGTAATAATATGCTTTTTTCCAAGTTTTTCTTTTATAAGCTTTGGGTCACCGCTTTCAAAGACAAGCAGTGTATTTGTTGGTAGTTCGTACAGATAATCTAAATATCTTAATAAATCTCCTTCGCAAAGTAAGCTGCAATTAATACCAAGGGATGCATATTCATAAGTCATGCGTTTGAAGGTAGGCCAGTAAAGTTTTGCAAAATCTTCTTCTCTGATAAAGGCCGGCATATGTAGTGGCATAAAAACTCTGCTGTATTTTGAAGGATTTTTTGGCAGACCTTTTTTAAATGCTATAGGATATAATGCTTCGCAGGCAGCCTTAACTTTATCAGGGATACGCCTAATATCCACACTTATGCCTCTAAATCCGCGAAGTTGGTCTGCAAGAAGATCAAAAGGTGTTTCGGTAAAACCGCCCTTAAAAATCGAGCTTGGATAAAATCCATATTTTTCTACCAGATCATTTATTATGTCTGTAAGTTGCCTATAATCGCTCTGATATGCAAGCAAGCTTTTCGTAAGGCTTATTGCGCTGTTGATGGGATCTGAAGCGTTAAAAGCTTTGTACAGTCTAGGAAGAACCCTTTCTAGGATACAATCATAAGGTTTTTCGATAAGATAATCATAGTCTTCCACCGTCATTCCTACTACTTCCGGATGCTGAATAAAGCCGTTTGATGCCATGATAAATGAACGCGACTCAAGGGCCTGGTAGAAAGAAGGCAAGCGAAAACTTCCGGCAAAAACACATATGTCAGAATAAACCAACTGACATATCTTGTCCGCAGGCTCTTTAAGTTTTTCAAGTTTCCACTGAGCTTCTACCAGATCAAGGCCTCCAAATTGGGCTACAGCTTCAAGTGTAAGGGATATATCTACCGGAACTCTCTTGGGTATTTTATTATCAAGGATATCCTCATAGATCTTTACCCTTTCTTCCTGCAACTTTTTTGCATTAATCATATCGAATTTATTCACCTTTTATAGTTATTTTGATGTTCCGCCTTCTTTAGACTATAAACACTTATAGTTAAATTCAATTATATATTGGTTCTTATGAAATGTAAAGATTTTTTGCTTATTTTAGACAATTTTCTGTAATCCCTGCACATAGCATATCAGACAGCAAAAACTAAATGACGAATATGCAATACAATTTACATTAATAAATAAACCAGATATTGAAATACTGCATCTTCAAGATTTGAAAGTTTGTCTTTTCCAAACTCTGATACATTTGGATTCAATGCTTTATATTGATCCCATGTCTTATAATATTTACTTTCTAACTTTCTCGAAGGCTCCACCTTATACTCTTCCTTCTTAAACTCAATACCTGCAGTATCTCCCGGATTGGTATAAACCGCATAATCTCTTACGGTTTCGGCAACGGCACACAAATTTTCTAAGTTTATGTCGTTTAATAGCAAAGGCTGTTTGTCAAATCCAAATATATATTTGCCCTGTGGAGCAAGGATGTCAATGTACCGCTTTACTTCATCTACGCACTCTTTTTCAGATTTTGTTTTTAAATTGACTATTGGATAGAGTCCTGTAATTATGTGCTTTTTGCCTAATTTACCTTTGATTATTTTAGGATCACCGTACTCGAACATAAGAACAGTATCCGTCGGCAGATCATAAAGATAATCAAGATACCTTGTCCAGTCATCCTCGCAAAATATGCTGCAGTGAATCCCCATCGAAGCATATTCATCCAACATTCTTTTGAATGTAGGCCAGTAAAGATTTTCAAAATCCTTTTCACGCATAAATGTGGGCATATGCAAAGGCAAAAACACTTGTCCGTAGTTAGAAATTTGCGCAGGCAAACCTTTTTTAAACACTATGGGATAAACTGCTTCGCATGCTTCCTTTAACTTATCAGGAATGCGCCTAATATCCATGCTTATACCTTTAAATCCCCTAAGTTGGTCAGCTATAAAGTCAAAAGGCGCTTCCGAAAAACCGCCGCTAAACAAATTCCCCGGGTAGTAGCCGTATTTCTCGGTAAGTTTTCCAACTATCATGCCGCTTTCCATAAAGTCATTATTGTATGCTAAGACACTTTTTGTAAGGCTTATAGCGCTATTAATCGGGTCTGCTGCATCAAGCGCCTTATATTGGCGAGGAAGCACTCTTTCCAGAATACAGTCATAAGGTTTTTCAATAAGATAATCATAATCTTCCGGCATCATGCCAACTACTTCCGGATGTTGGATAAATCCATTTGATGCCATAACGAAGGATTGAGATTTCATCAACTCGTAAAAGGAAGGAAAACGCAATGAGCCGGAGAAAACGCAGGTATCAGAATAAACCTTCTGACATAATTTGTCAGCGGTTTCTTCCACTATCGAAGGATTCCACTGCGCCTGAGCCAAATTCAGCCCTCCATACTGGGCAACAAATTCAAAGGGAAGGCTTATGCCTACAGGAACTCTTTTTGGCACCTTATTATCATATACATCATGATATATGCTGATCCTTTCTTCCTGCAATGCTTTTACGTCATTCATTTATTTCACCCACCCCTGGCATATTTTTACTCCTTCAGCAGCATTTGTCGTCCAGGCATCTGCCCCCACATGTTCACACACTTCCTGGTTTACCGGGTTGCCTCCTATTATCACTTTAACCTTGTCTCTTAGACCTGCTTCTTTAAGGCCGTCTATTGTCTCTTTCATAGCTTCAAGGGCAAGGGTGAGTACTCCGCTAAGTCCTACTATATCAGGATGTACTTCTTTAACTTTTTCTACGAAGGCTTCTACAGGCTGATCTATTCCAAGGTCATAGACTTGAAATCCTGCAGCTTCAGCCATATTGCGGAATATGTTCTTTCCTATGTCGTGCAAGTCTCCGTGAACAGTTCCTAAAACTATAGTGCCTATTTTCTTTTCACTTGCGCTTCCTATTACGGGCTTTAATATTTCTATAGCCTGATTTAGCAGTTCTCCCGCAAATATAAGATCTCCTACAAAATACTCTCCTGTTTCAAACTTTTCGCCTACGATATTCATGCCGTCCTGACATGCTTCAACAGCTTTCTGGGCTTCTTCCTGAGAAGGGTTTGATGCTACAAAATCCTTTAAGATTCTAAGCACCTCTTCTTCATCAAGATTTCCTAAAGCTTCGGTTAAATGTTTAAAGTCTGACATTGATGGAAACCTCCTCTTAGTTTAAATATTTTATATGTATATACAAGTTATAATATAAGTATATACATGTAATTTTAGATTGTCAATACTTTTTTGAACATTATTTGTTTTTTAATTGTTTATTTTTTAACTATCTTTCGAATTTCCGCGCTATATTGCGCAAAAAAATATCCCAACCTAAATCGTAAGAGAGGTTGGGATATTTTATCGGTAAGCTTATTAAGCTAATATAATTAATTTTATGCTTTTGCCAGTCTTTCATTTATTGCTTTTTGATATTCAACTACCTTTTCTCTTGTAAGTTTATATCCAAATGTCATTATTAAGGCAGAGATTAACGCGAATATGCCAGGGATAAATAGAAATGCATTTATCACACCTGCTTTAAGTGCAGGAGTAGCCGTAGCCGGATCTGCTCCCGGTATAAATCCTGCTGTTGCCAAAACAAAAGGAATGACTGTTCCGCGTGAAATAACAGCTAGTTTAAGTGCAACTGTCATTAATCCCATAACAAAAGATGACGCATCTTCGCCTATCTTCCAGTTGGCATAAATCGATACATCTGAATATAGACCAACCATAACGGAAGTCAGAACACCTAAGAACATTCTTGCTAAAAAAACAACTACGAAGAACAGTGTTACGTTCATTGCTACATACTTACATATTATGAGTGATGCTGCCAGCGCATAAAGACTCACAATTGTTGCGTTTCGTGAAGAGAGCTTCTTAGCAAGAGATCCCGCAAAATAGGAACCTATCACCTGTGCAATGGAGCCTGCCAGTAAATACGCAGGAAAAAGAGACATATCTTGAGCAACATAAGTGAAATAATAAGCTGCTGCCGCTGTCATAACAAAATTGACCATATACCTGAAAAAGTCGGCTATTAATAATACAATAAGGGGCGGGTTTTGAACAAGGCTTTTTACCATGGCTCCTATTGAAACCTTGGAGCCTTGTTTAGAGCCGAGGGCTTCTGCGCCTGTAGGCTCATAACCTTCGGTTATCTTGAATACTATCCAATAGCATATTGTCATTATCAAAGCAGTCAATCCGGCTAAGATAGTATAGCCGAGAACTTCATTATTTGTAACTTTTCCGAAATATTCTGCCAGCGGTGCTCCCGTATAAGAAAAAACTATACCGGCAAGTGCTGTGTAAGTTGCGCGTCTTGAAGCAAGAAGAGCGGCTTCGTCAGGGTTGGTTGCAAGAACCGGAATAAGTGCTACATTAGCGACCCACGGGATATTCCATGCTATGTGGCTCAATATAAAACCGGCGCATATTATAAATGCTGCTACTGGATCGGGGCCAATTTTTGTGAATTGAAAGATGTATAAAAAAATAACTACTGGGGGCATAATCAACATCCACGAACGGTTTCTGCCCCATTTTAAAGGTTTTGTGCCGCTGATTATCGCACCATAAAACGGAGACAGCACAGCATCAACAATACTTGTTATCGAGCCTATCAATGCAACCAGAGGGAGGGGAAGTTTTGCTACGTTTGTCAAGAAAAATACAAAAAAGTATAATTCAACTTGTGTCATAAGACTGAAGCCGAAATCCCCTATACCATAAAATGTCTTTATGGTCTTATTTAGTGGTTTTTTCGCCATAAATCTTTCTCCCCTTTCACAAATCCTAATTTAGTGATATATAGGCACTGATTTCATTAAACCAGTGCCTATTATTTCTATGGTTTAACCATATTTTTCCACTGCTTCAATTAAGGCCGTAATATTTTCTACCGGCGTCTCGCGAGGAGCTGTTCCTATAGTAGGAGATAAGATAACTCCGCCTCCGGGCTTGACTTGCTCTAATAAGTTCTTCATATATTCTTCAATCTTCTCCGGCGTACTCCCGATAATAATACTTACAGGTATTCCGCCTACAACACAGGTATGGCCTTTTAATACTTGCTTTGCTTTTACCAAATCTGTTTTTTCAAAGTATGCTACACCCCACCCTTTTGGCAGCTCTAAAATGGTCTCTAGGTGAGGCTCATGATGCCCTTCAAAAAATACCCATGACTTTACGCCCTCATCTAATAATCTGAGTATTACTTCTTTTAATGTGGGCCAATAAAACTCGTTATATAATTTAGGAGAAAGATACTCGTTTAGATGTAGTGGTATCATCGCAAGGTTAATCCCAACCTTTTTATAGGCTAGGGCATACTGCACTATAGGCTCCACAAGGGCTTCGGTAGCTTTCTTTACTTTATCGGGATATCTTCTAATATCAAGTACTACATTATTTATTCCTCTTAAAAAGTCTCCAATGATATCAAGTGGTGCATATGCTCCGCCCATAGGTATGGAAGGATAACCTAAATCTGCTGAAATTTTGCCAATTTGGCGTCCCGCTGCAGAAAATCTGTCAAATTCTCTGCCCAATCTTACCCACGTAGCCATTGCTTGGCGTGGCGTAGAGATATTATTGCATGTCCGCGGAAGTATTGTTTCAGTAACAAATTTTACCGGATCTTCAATCAATTTATCGTATTCATCCGGCTCCATAAAGGTTCCGCCGATAAACTGAGGACTTGAGTTTTCATCAATTTCTCTTCCCGGAAATCTATAATATTTATCGCCTAAAACGTCATGCATAGGACCTGAAATAAAAGTAGTGCTGCGGGCTATATCCTCGAATTCAGAAAAGGCAACGCTAAATACTCGCCCATCTAAGCCGGGTATCGAAGCCGAGGGCCAATCAAACGGGAAATCTTTCAAATATTTTTCAATAGCCTTTATGGCTTTATCATAATCATAGCAAAACTCATGCTGATTAATGCCTGAATAAGCAGGGATTATGTCGCCGCCTATGCCTTTTAGTGGCACTCTATCAGGTTCCTCTAAATTCATAGCAGCTTGTATTCTTGCAAGACGTTCCTTTGCAAGTTCGTCAGGACTTTTTGCACACATCTTTATCCCTCCACTCCCATTAATTCTTTACACAGCCTTACTCCTTTTGCAGCATCATCTGCCCAGGCATCTGCGCCGGTAAACTCTTTTACTTCTTCATCGACTCTTCCTCCGCCTATTATTATCTTAGGCTCTGTAAGACCTGCTTGCTTTATTGCCTCTATTGTCTTTTTCATGGAGCTTATTCCCGCTGTAATAAGGCAGCTCATTCCTACAAGGTCTGGTTTATTTTCTTTTACTGCGTCTACAAATTTTTCTACAGGTACATCCACACCTATATCTATTACATCAAATCCTGCGGCTTCGGCAAATGCTTTGAATATGTCCTTTCCTATGTTATGTATGTCTTCTTTTACGGTGCCTAGTACCATTTTACCTATTTTCTTTCCTTCTCCTTCCTTTATCATGGGAAGTGCAAGCTCCATTATGCCTTTAAATATTTCTCCTCCCAAGAGAAGCTCTGAAAGAAAATACTCGCCTTTTTCAAACTTATCTCCTACAACAGCCATAGCATCTCTGCATACATCTAGAAGTTTTTGAGCATCTCCGCCTTTTTCAAGATACTCTTTAGCAAGACTTACTGCACCTTCTTCATCCATATCTACTATTTTGTTGAAAAGTTCATCAAGCACTTTACCTTCCCCCTTATGATTGATAGATTAATTAAGAGTATGCGATAATTTCTGTACATAAAAACTGCAAAGACCTATAAACATAACCGAATTTATTTAAATTTTTGGGTTATGTCACCTCCTTTGCAAAATTCAAAATTTACTAAATACAATTCTCCCACTTAAATTACAACAAATCTATGTTTGCAATAGATAAAAATAGAATATTATAAATATTTATATGCCTGAGAAATTGTACATAGTAATTGCTATAATATCCCGGAAAATATTACTTGCTTGCTGTATATACTTGTCTCACTACGAGTATATAACAGCTTAGATATATTTGTCAAGATATTTTGAACCTTTTATAGTTTGTGTCTAAATTCACTTTTAAACATATTTTGTATTATTGTTTTTGTCTCATATTTAACAAGCATCTTGCACCTGATCAGCTAGCGGTTTATGTTTCGCAAACTTTTATATTGCTTTAAAGGCTAAAGCTTTTTATCCACTGGCTATGCCAGTGGATGTCTATGCAAAATAAAAATTGCCTACTTCGTCAAAAAGAAGTAGGCATGCATTTTAAATAACTACTCAGAGGTAGGTATGGCCAAATTTAAATAACGTTTATCTCCTTCATTTCAGGAATATTCCCATACCCAAAATGGCTTATCTTTATCTTTTCGCCCTTTGGTATTATTGAAAAATCATTGTCATAAGGGCCTGTTAGTAACTTTTCTAAATACCAAACATCTCCTTGCTCTATAATGAGCTTTAACTTTGTAAACCGGGCTATCTCTTCAGCTTTTCCCATACATTCGCTTAAATCATAGGCTCCTGTATCTATTATCATCAGATACTCATAATTTTTGAGCATTAATTCAAAAATCCGTTTCGTTTTAGCTTCGCCGTATTTTTCCAGCGCTCTGTAATATTCCCCTGCAAGACTCTTAGGAGACTCCATCCACCCTTTAGTCAAAAAATAAGTATTGCTTGTGCGATTAAACTCTTCCCCTTTTCTACTGAGCATCATAGATATGCAATCATCGGTTTTAGGAATCACCAATTCGGCAGTGGTAGCTTTAACCCCGACTAATGCATTACCACAGCAGCCATAACCAAGAAGAATTCTTTTTTTATCTTTTGCTGAGTCTATATTTTCTTGAATTACCATGCGCAGTTTGTCAGGATCATTGTGATAATCAGAATCTATTAAAATAGTTGGATACACCTTGCCTGTTTTTTTCATTGCTGCCTCTAGCTCATGCTTGATTGTCTGGCAAGCAATAACAAGAATTTGTTTTTCTTCCACTGCCATCACCGTCCATGATATCTATAATTGTATATACGGCTATTACTAATACTATAAGATTTTTTAGAAATTTTGTCAATAGCAAAAACCGGTGTTTAAAAGCACCAGCTATATTGCTGTTTGTTATCTATTTTTTACCATCTTCGCCGCTTCAACTATATCTTGCGCAGTCAGATGGTAAAGTTTTAAAAGTTCTTCCGGTTTGCCGGATTGTCCGAATTGGTCTCTTATTCCAACTCGGTACATGGGGGTAGGCATCTTTTCTGAGAGCACCTCTGCAACAGCGCTGCCAAGACCTCCTATGACAGAGTGTTCTTCAGCTGTTACAATAGCTTTGCACTTTGCGGCATCAAGTATTATATCTTCGTCTATGGGTTTTAATGTGCTTATGTTTACTACCATGGCATCTAAGCCTTCATTTTTGAGGATTTCGGCGGCTTTTAATGCCTCTATCACCATGATGCCTGTTGCGATTATTGCTACATCCCTTCCCTTTCTTAAAACACTTCCTTTGCCGATTTCAAACTTATAGTCGTCATTAAATACGGTTTCTACTTCAAATCTTCCAAAGCGAAGATATACAGGGCCTTCATAAAGAGCAGCAGCTCTTACGGCTTTTTTAGCTTCTACTGCATCGGCAGGGTTTATTACGGTCATATTCGGAACTGACCTCATGAGAGCTAAATCTTCTACGGACTGATGGGTTGCTCCGTCTTCTCCTACTGTAAGGCCTGCGTGAGTTGCAGCTACTTTTACGTTTAGTTTCGGATAGCATATGGAGTTTCTCACCTGTTCAAAGGCTCTGCCTGTTGCAAAGATGGCAAAGGTGCTGGCAAAGGGTATTTTGCCGCATGTGGCAAAACCTGCGGCGGTTCCCATAAGGTCCTGTTCCGCTATGCCTATGTTAAAAAATCTTTCGGGAAACTTTTTTGCAAACATCGATGTCTTGGTAGAGCCGGAAAGATCGGCATCCAAGACTACTATATCTTTTATCTCATCGCCTAAGTCAGCAAGTGCTTGTCCATAGGCTTCACGTGTTGCGATTTTTGTCATCTGTATCTCCTCCAAGTATTATATGGATAAGGCTTTTAAGGCTTCTTCAGCTTGCTCTCGGCTAGGAGCCTTGCCGTGCCAGCCTGCCTGATTTTCCATAAAGGGAACTCCCTTGCCTTTTATGGTCTTTGCAACTATTACGGTGGGCTTGCCTTTTACTTGCTTGGCTTTTTCTGTAGCTTCGATGATTTGAGCGATGTTATGGCCGTCTATGTCTATTACATTCCAACCAAAGGCTTTAAATTTGTCCTGTACTACTTCAGGCGACATTACTTTTTCAATGGGGCCGTCTATCTGAAGGCCGTTATGATCTACAAACGCTGTAAGATTATCCAGTTTGTAGTGAGCTGATGTCATAGCAGCTTCCCAAATCTGTCCTTCTTCCAGCTCTCCGTCTCCCATAAGGACATAAACCCTGTAGTCTTTTTTGTCAAGTTTTCCTGCAAGAGCCATTCCGTTTGCGCAGGAAAGGCCTTGCCCTAGGGAGCCTGTGGTCATGTCTACTCCCGGAGTTACTTTCATGTCAGGATGGCCTTGAAGCATTGAACCTGTCTTTCTAAGGGTCATAAGTTCCTCTTTCGGGAAATACCCTCTTTCGGCTAATGTGGCATAAAGCACGGGCGCGGCATGTCCTTTTGAAAGAACAAATCTGTCTCTTTCCGGCCACTTTGGATTCTTAGGGTCTATATTCATTACATGAAAATACAGTGCTGTTAATATATCGGCACTTGAAAGGGAACCTCCGGGGTGTCCTGAACCTGCTTCGGTAATCATTTCAATTATGTGGCGCCGTATTATGAGGGCTTTTTTGTTGAGTTCTTCTATGGCTTCGCAAGATACTTCGTTCACGTAAAATCACTCCTTGGATATTTTAATCGTTTTTATAGGTAAAACCTTCTCCTAAAACCTCATGCACATCATGAATTATTACAAAGGCTCGGGGGTCGGTTTGATAAACAATGTTTTTTAGCTTAGAAACCTCCATACGTGTTATAACACATAATAAAACATTTTTATCTTGTCTTGTAAAACCTCCTTCTGCTTTAAGGAAGGTTAATCCGCGCTGCATATCTGAAAGAATTCGCTGAGATATTGCCTCTGTTTCGTTTGAAATTATGTAAACAGCTTTAGCGTAATTAAATCCCTCTTGAATGATGTCTATGACTTTACTGCTTATAAACAAAGCTATCCAGGCATACATCGCAAGTTCCCAGCTGAAAGTTATTCCGCTTAATATTATAACAAAAAAATCAATAATCATTATTCCTTGGCCAATGCTTATTGATGAAATAAAATGATTGAGAATCATCGCCGCAAGATCAGTTCCGCCTGTAGAACCTCTGACTCTGAATATTATGCCCAGGCCAATTCCTAAAAGTATGCCGCCATAAACTGTAGCAAGTAATAAATCGGTCGTCACAACTGGGAAACCTGCGGTCATCTCCGTAAAAAGTGAAAATAGCAGCGTTCCAACAATAGTTTTTATGCCGACACCTTTTCCTAAAAAAACAACTGCCGCTACAAAAAGCGGAATGTTCAAGACAAGCATCGTCCAGCCTACAGGCAACTTAAAAAGATAATAAAGTACTGTGGCAAGACCACTTAGCCCTCCTGCAGCGACCTTATTCGGAACAAGAAACATTGTCAGACTGAGTGCACCGATAAAAGATCCTATGACGATTTGTGCATACTCTACAATTAATGTTTTTGCCTTAGATTTCATTCTATCACTTCTTTAATTGTTTATTGTCCTGTGTGATATTACTTTAACTAAAAATGCAGGCAATGCTCCTACTCTTTTTAGGCGAGAAGGTTGCATGATAAGTCTGTATAACCATTCAAGCCCGATATTTTGCACGAATTGAGGGGCTCGCTGAACATTGCCGGAAAGCACGTCAAAGCTCCCCCCAACGCCCATTGCAATTTTAAATTGCATTTTATTCTTGTTTTTTATCATGAATATTTCCTGTTTTGGGCACCCCATAGCAACTAGCAAAATATCTGGTTTCGTGTGATTTATTAAATTAACGACCTCAATTTCTTCGTTTTCTCCAAAGTATCCGTCATGGCACCCCACGATTTCTACATTCGGAAACATTGAGCAAATTTTTTCTCCTGCTTTTTCTGCAACCTCCGGTTTACCGCCTAAAAGAAACAAGCTAAGAGATTTTTTGTTCGCTAGCTCTAATAGTTTCATCATAAAATCGAAGCCTGTTGTTCTTTCAGCCAGTGGTTTTCCAAGTATCTTAGATGCGATCACGACTCCTATTCCATCTGGAAGGCATAAGTCTGCGCTGTTCAGTGCTGCTCTTAGTTCCGGGTTTTTCTGAGCCGCCATTATAATTTCTGCATTAGGTGTGACTATTACCTTATTACCGGAAGAATCCAAGAACCGCTCTGCTTGTCGGTATGCCTTTTGATAATCAGTTTGATCTAAAAGTACCCCTAAGATATTCATACGTTCCCGGGTTTCTGCATTCATTTGTGCCCCTCCAAAAGTTTTATAGCAAGTTTTGCATTTTCATTTGCTAAGACCGTAAGTTCTTCTTTTTTCTTTTGGAGCTGTTTTTGGCTTTTGGCTGCATCTGAAATGGCTTCTTCAAGTAAATTGCAAAGCCCTACCAAGTCTAAATCTCCTGGTTTGCCGGCAGATGGCTGTTCTATTCTTTGAAGAAAATGCTCTACCTTCGGATCATATACTAAACCAACTAATGGAACTTCCATCATTGCTCCGAAAATCAAGGCATGTAAACGCATCCCAAATATTAAATCCATTTTTCCGCAAAGCCAAAGAATTTCTCGAGGGCTTAAAGGTTCGGCAATAACTTTAGCCTCTTCCTTCATCAATTTTACAATCTCAAGGGATTCATAATAGTCTTTGGGATGCTGCATAGGTATAAAAACAACTTCTGAATCTCGGCCCTTTATCAGATAATCACAAGCTTGTGCTATTATCTCTCTATTTTTGTTCAAATTCCATGGTCTGACTGAAACACCGACTTTCATGCGCTCACTGCAAAGATTTATATCAAGTCTTTTGAGTAGTTTAGCGCCTTCTTCATCGCTTATTGGTTTTAAGACAAATGCCGGATCTGCGGTAACGATAATAGGGGGTTTTGATACGCCGAGGTTTTCCAGCTCTTTCCGAGATTGCTCATCTCTTACCGTTATCAAATCCATCATATTCCCGACACGTTTTATCATGCTCTTATTTATTTCTCTTAGGACAGGCCCTACACCATTGGCATAAAACATAACCTTCTTATTCATCTTCTTTGCTAAATACAAAATAAAAAGGTAGTATGGTATCGATCGGTTGCTTGTAACATCCTGAAGCAAGCCTCCGCCTCCGCTGATAACTAAATCTGCTTTCGATATTTCTCTTATTATGGCAAGAGGACTCGTTCTTTGGACAGCATTGATACCGTAATATTCCTTAGTCTTTTGAGGATCTGCCGAAAGAGCTGTAATTTCTATATCGCTTTTCAATTTTTTCAATGAATCCACGATAGCCATGAGTATGGCTTCATCTCCGGCATTGCCAAAACCATAATAGCCGGAAACCAATACTCTTTGCATCAATCTCTCTCCTCTTTTCATAGAGATAAATCCCCCTAATTTTCCAACCTCCGGCACTGCCGTCATTTTTCAATCTGGACGGCAAAATGCAAATTCATCAATTATCTTTGTAAGACTTCCTGATAAACTTTTTCGGTTTTTTCAATCATTGTCTTTGAAGAAAACTTCTCTACTACTGTCTTTTTTGCCTCATCGCCCAGCCTTCGAGCTAAATCCTTGTCAGATAAAATTTTTACTATGCTTTCGGCAAGATAAACATCGTTTCCAGGTTGAACCAAAAGGCCGTTGGTTCCATCCTTTATCACTTCTGGTATGCCTCCTGTTATAGTAGCCACAACAGGTTTACCAAGAGCCATGGCCTCCAGCAGAGAAAGTCCTAATCCTTCACTTACGGAAGAAAGTACAAACAAATCAAAATCCGCCATAAGATTTTCAACATCTTGTCTATACCCCATAAATATTACGTTACTTTCTATTCCAAGTTCAGAGCACATATTTTTTAAATTTTTTTCCAGTGATCCACTGCCTATAATTACAAGCAGTGCATTGGGGTAATCTTTTATTACTCGGTAAAATGCATTAATTGCATATTCATAACCTTTTTCAGGAACGAGCCTTGCAACCATGCCTATTATCGGTGTGTCTGGTGTTATGTTCAACTCCTTGCGTAAAGTTCCTTTAACACCCTCAAACTTTGTAGTATCTATACCATTGTATATAATAGTAATCATATCGGCAGGCACGCCGCTTTCTATGAGGTTTATCTTCACAGCGCGAGATATAGCAATAATTTTATCTGTAAAAATGCGAGAAATCAGTCTGGTAATCATTCTTTTTACAGGGCCCGCACCACCACCCATAATGCTGTGGCGTGTCATTACCACTTTTGCTCCTGCCATTTTCCCGGCTATTCGGCCGGCAAAGCTCGCATGGGTATGCACTATATCAAACTTTTCTTGAGAAATTATTCGCCGAAGGCTCTTTATTTGGCTCATATTAGTAGAGCTTTCTCCGCCTTCCAAAGGAAATACCTGAATGTTTCTTTCCCTTAGCTCTTTTTCAAGCTCGCCGCCTTTTGGGCAGGCGACCGCTGCTTCAAAAGAGGTTTCGTATTTATTGGATAATAAGTTAAATATATATCTGCCCGCTCCGCCGACGTTTGTATCAGAAAGCACATGAAGGACTTTTATCATTGCAATATCTCTTCCTTTGCGGTATCGTCAGGTAATTTTATATATGTCATAGCCGACATCATCCCTGAAAGCATCCAAAAAGCCATAACAATTCGCGGACTGTACCACACATAATCAAACAAGCCGTGAAACAGGTGGCCAAGCAGACCTGTTGCAATACCTGCTAAAACGTATGACATTTTCCAAGGACGCTCTATGCTGCTTAAAGCTTGAGAAAACCCGCGAAAAGCCATCCATATCAGAGCAAAAACCCCTATAATTCCCATTTCAAGTGATATTTGAAGGTAAAGGTTGTGGGCATGGACAGCCGATGCACCTGCGATCATGTAATTTCTGTAAACTAACGCAAAAGCTGTAGACCCTAGGCCTACCCCTGTCAGCCAATAATCTTTAAACATCCTTAAAGCCGCAGTCCAAATTGTTAGTCTATACAGATTTGAGCTGTCTTCTAGGCTGCCGATGCTTGCTATCCTTTCATAAACAACAGATGGCAAGAATGCAGGGGCAACAGCGGCAGCTGCAATTATTAAAATTAAAATTACCGGCGCCTTTAGAAGCGAGAAAATAACTACGCTTGCTGCAAGTCCTAGCCATGCTCCTCTTGAAAATGTCAATATAAGACATAAAAATGATAATCCAAGAACGCCGAGCACTACTACTTTTTGTCTAAATTTATCCACTGCAAAAAAAAGTCCAAGAAAAATAGGTATTGTAAGCCCTAAATATTCGCCTAGTACATTTGGATTTTCAAGTGTTGCATAAACTCTTGTCTCAAGTTCAGGAAACTGTTTTACGTCCACCCACGCGGCAGCAGTTGGAACCTTTACAAAAAAATATTGGTATATACCCATTAAGGAAATTGCTAATACCGACATCGCTAAAGCAATAAGCATTCTCTTTATAGTTTTCGGATTGCGAAATAGGATTTGGGAAATGTAAAATAACATAAAATATATCAGATAGAGAGGAAGAACCTTTAAGCTATCTCCTCTTGCAATAGAAAATATTGCCGCTATAACCGCTGTTATGAGAAATAAAATCGCAGGTAAAACGTTGGCCGGCATGCCATCTTTGAATCTGTACTTATCATTTAGCACTACTGCCAAAAATGTAATTCCGATAATTCCGGCTGTATATGTAGTAGGTGCCAGAGGAAGTAAAAAACCGGCAAGATAAAGCCCAATAGCGGGCCATAAGTATATAAGAACAGAACCGCACAAAGCACCGAAGATTTTTATAAAAATAGTTTTTGTAAGAAAATAATACAATATGCCGATAAATATTCCCAGCAAAGCTAAAACACGCTTATCTCGGACTGATATTTCGCTTAAAGAAGTCTGATTTTCTGGTATGCGCTTATCATTTGTATCAAAAATCCAATCAACTACCTTATAGATGATACTAGAGCCCAAAATGGAATCTAAAGATGCGGTAGAATAAAGAATAAAAAATATGGCGCACAGAAACAGTATTTGGGATACAAGCGTTTTAACCGCAAGTCCTTCTAAAAAAACTTTTAAAGCCAAAACAGCAAAACTAGAGGGCAAAAAAATATAAGCTGTTGCAATAAGCGGAGTCTGAATAAAGGTATTAATTGCCTTAAGAACAGTTTCTACTAAAAAGCTGCTTTTTATTGCATCGTTAGCTAGGTCTATAAGTGTATTAATCGGATGGCTTAGTCTTAAGACCGGAGATATAATTTTACTATTTTCAATAGCTTCATTATCCCAATTTCTATATGTAAAAATTGCCCTTAATCCACTGTTTCTAAATGCCTTTAAAACAACATCGCCCAACTTTCGCAGAGCTTTATAAAAAGAGCTGTTCTCATACAAAGATGATTGAAAAAGACGTTTAAGTATATTAATTATTATACTATTTTGTATTAAGGAGCTTAAACTGTTTTCCACCTACAAGCCTCCTTTAAGCCCTCTAAAAATCAACGATTTCTGTATATTTACTCCTAGAGATAGTAATCAAACCTGTTTTGCTAGAAATTTATTTCCATTACAGTTGATGTTACAGAGTAAATATTTGTCTTGATTTGCAAAGATGTTCCAATGCGGATTTCGTTGCTGCCAAGAACGATTGCATTTTCATTTACAGAACCTGTTCCCTTTACTGTAATATAAACATCTTTCAACACCGGATTCGGATATACAACAATACGCCCATCAGCAGTTTCTACTAATGTTTCTGAAGGTTTTACTTCTACATTGGTAACCTTTCCTAAAACACCATTGGTTTTTGTCTCTTTTACTGTATCCCCTACTTTAATAACATCTGCAGTAGCATCTTTTACTTCTTTGACATACAGCACTGCCTCAATATCCTTTGCTTGAGAACCTACAGAACTTTGATGTATCTTTGTGCCAAATCTTGCTACAACCGCCAGGATAACCAAAATAACGAGCAAATCTATGATATTTATCAGGCCAAAAATCCTGCCCTTGTTATCTATTATGTGCATTTTTTTCCTCCTCAATTAGTTGATAATAAATTTTTAATACCTGATTAGTCATGCTTTCAATTGAAAAATATTTTGCAACTTCTTCTCTTCCAAAACTTCCCAACCTTTTCCGAAGCTGTTCATCGCTCAGCAGTGTTTTTATTGCGGAAGCAATATTTTCTGAATCTGTTGTCATGCTTGAACCCCTGCCACTAAAATTATGTTTTTTAGCCAGCTCAAAGTTTTCAGGTTTCAAAATCCCCATAAATCCCGCTTCACCCGCTATTATAACAGGTTTTTCCATTGCCATAGCTTCTAAGGCCACTCTCCCCACTCCTACTGCCACATCTGCCATATTCATAATTTGCGGAGTATCAAGCCTTGCGCCTGTAACAATGACACTGTTTTCTGGGGCTTTTTCGTTATATTGATTGGCCATCTTTGCAATTGATTCATATTTGTCCCCTTCCCCTACGACTATCAGTTTTACGTTTGGGAAACTATCTTTTATTTGAGGAAGGGCTTTTATAAGCCTTAATGCAATTTCGCCGCGGGCTCCCATTAGACGGCTGATATATACGATTTTTAAATCCTCATGTTTCAGCCCTAATTGTTTTTCCACAGGCGACGAATCAATACTAGGGTCAAATTGTTCTAAGTCAATGCCGTTGGGTATTACAAAAATTTTATCCGGATTAACTTTAAATCCTGCAATTAAATGTTTTTTCACATCTTCGCTGACTGCAATAACCTTTTGGCCCCAGGCACTGATTAGTCCCATACCCCATCCCGTAGAATAAATTCCGTGAGATGTAGTTATATATGGACAACCCGTTAGGACGCTTACCCACTGAGATACCCAGGCCGGTATACGCGCATGGGCATGAATTATATCAACCTTATGTTTTTTTACAATAGCCGTCAATCCTTTTATAGAAGACGCTAAAGCCATCGGAGATTTTTTGTCCAGCGGCAAAGTATAATGCTTTATGTCATTGCTCTCCAGGAATTCAGTCAATTTGCCTCCGTGGGAAGCAACGATAACTTCGACCCCTCGTTTTTTTAATTGTTTGGCCAGAGAAATAACATGAGTTTCGGCTCCGCCGGCATCAAGAGCCATCAAAGCCAATAATACCGTAAGTTTCTCCATTAAAATAGCCTCTCTCTCCGAGGAATTTGCTAAAAAAAGTATACCATCATAATAAAGTAAAGTAAAGTTTACTGCTCTAATGTGTAATTTCCTCTGACAAGCACTACAACATTATCATTCTCTGCCTTCATCCCTCGGCCGTCCTCTCTTGGAACAATAAGAAGATGGTTTTGGGATATATTCTCGCCATTTACTATATCTTTTCCTTGTGTAACATCTGCCAGACCTCCGTTGCCACTGTCTACGGCAGTTGCAATTCCGCTTCTTAAAATCATTTCGGTGCCTTTATCACCTAAAATGTGCTGCCCCTTTTCCATATAAACTATTTCTAGGCTGGCAGAATTACCGCTTTTAGAATCAACATACTGCTTTAAATCAGCCAAGACTTTGTCTACATAACTTTTTGTAACTACCGGATCAGCTTCAGAACCAGGCTCTGCTACATCTGCTTTAACATTGATACTAAATACCAAAACAGCCGCTAATGCTATTAAAAGAATTGATAATCTAGAAATTCTTCTCATTTTCATGCCTCCAAATATTTTTTACATTCTGCCTGTGCGAAGTATAGAAATAATGAGCCAAACCCCCAGAAAACCTGCAATAATAAATCCTGCAACTCCAAGCAAAGGATAATTATAGAAAAACGGCCCAACATTTGCCTGAATTATAAGGGATGAGCCAATTATTAATGCAGCCACTATCAGGCTAAAAACTAATCGATTTACCATTTTATGAAGTTCGATAATAACCTTTGAGGTTCCCGGGGTATCAAAATCGATTTTGATGCTGTTAATCTTTGTGCGCTGATATAATCCATTAATAAGCTTTGGGATAAGCATAAGGGATTTATTAAATTCTTGCATTGTCGAAACTGCACTCTGTGCTAAATACTCAGGGCTGTAACGTTGCCGAAGGAGCCTTTTTGCAAAAGGTTTTGCGGTTTCAAATATGTTAAAATCGGGACATAGCTCAAGCCCCACACCTTCTATTGTTATGATTGCTTTTAAAAGAAGGGTGAAGTTTGACGGTAAAATTATCTTATATTTTGCAACAATAATAAAAACCTCGTTTAAAAGTTCTGATGCATTTACGTCTTTTAACTCTTTTCCATAATATCGGTCAAGTAAATCCTCAATATCCAACTCCATTTTCGAAATATCCGGCTCTTGTTCAGACTGACTAATTTCAAGAAGCACATCAGTAATTTTTTTGACGTCTTTATTTATTATCCCAATCATTAAGTCCGCAATCTTATCTTTGGTATATTTATCAATTCGCCCGACTATGCCAAAGTCTATGAACACTATCTTACCGTCAGGCCTTATTATTATATTGCCAGGGTGCGGATCGGCATGAAAAAATCCATGTATGAATATTTGCTTCATCATGGCTCTTGCGCCGTTTTCAGCAATCTTTCTTTTATCTAAATTGTTTTCTGATGCACTATCCAGTTCACTTATCTTATATCCACGAATATATTCCAATGTTAATATCTTCTTAGATGTAGCTTCCCAATAAACTTTTGGAACATAAATTGTCTCATCGTCTTTAAAATTTTGCCGGAACTTATCTATATTGTAACCTTCTCTTGTAAAATCTAATTCCTTATGCATTGCATCTGCAAATTCCTCAATTTTACCAACCGGATCATATATTTTCGCTTCTGGAATATGCTTTTCTACCAATCGTGCAAGATTAAGCATAATTTCCAAATCAGCGTTCACTATTTCTTCTATCCCTGGCCTTCGAATTTTAATAACAACCTCATCACCATTTTTCAGAACCGCTTTGTGGACTTGTCCAATCGAAGCAGCGGCCAATGGTTCTTTATCAATAACTAAAAATATATTTCTCATATTGCCGCCAAGTTCTTCTTCAATTTCAGCTTTTGCCTCATTAAAATCAAAAGGTGCAACATTGTCTTGCAACTTTTTAAGTTCTTTTATATAATCTGGCGGAAGCAAGTCAGGTCGAGTACTTAAAACCTGTCCAAGCTTTACGAAGGTAGGGCCAAGTTCTTCTAGCATCATAACAATCTTTTGCGGCGTTGTCAGTTTGCCGGAAGGATCTATGTTTTTTTGTTTAAATCCTTTAGGCATAATTATGCCGACTTTTTCGACAAGGTAACCAAATCCATATTTTATCAATACATTCATTATTTGTCTGTATCTTTTGGCCTGATGGTAAGTTGAGCTAATTTGACTCTTGAACAAGAAAAACCCTCCCACCCATGATGACTCTATTTTATCATACCTAAAAACAATTATCTAATTTAAAAAGCAATTATCAGCAGGTTAATAAAACTAATTTCAGCACTGAATTTATCGATTGGATAACCTCAGCCTTTAATTTTTTTGTTTTTTGTAATATACTTGTAGTAATTTAGCAGAAGGAGTGTAGCTTATGCCATTGGTAACATCAAAAGAAATGTTTAAGAAGGCGTATAAAGGCGGGTATGCCATAGGCGCATTTAATGTCAACAATATGGAAATAATACAGGGTATTGTTGAGGCAGGCAAGGAGGAAAATGCTCCTCTTATCTTGCAGGTATCTGCCGGCGCTAGAAAATATGCCCAGCCGGTCTATCTTAAAAAGTTAGTGGAAGCAGCGGTCGAATACAGTGGTCTGCCAATAGTCCTTCATCTAGACCACGGTGACAGTTTTGAAATATGTAAGGCTTGCGTCGACGATGGCTTTACTTCAGTAATGATTGACGGTTCAAAATATCCTTTTGAAGAAAATATTGCACTTACAAAAAAAGTTGTGGATTATGCCCATTCAAAAGGAGTTGTAGTGGAAGCTGAGCTAGGCAGGCTTTCAGGGATTGAAGATGCTGTAAGCGTATCAGAACGAGATGCCGCTTTTACAGATCCGGATGAAGCAGTAGAATTCGTAGAGCGCACAGGTGTGGACTCCCTTGCAATTGCTATCGGCACAAGCCATGGAGCCTATAAGTTTAAAGGAGAACCTAGGCTTGATTTTGAGCGCCTAGAAAAAATCTCTAGCATGTTGCCTAATTTCCCACTTGTTTTGCACGGTGCCTCATCTGTACCGCAAGAATTTGTTGAGATTTGCAATAAATATGGTGGCCAGATTCCCGGTGCAAAGGGAGTACCGGAAGATATGCTTAGAAAAGCAGCTGAAATGGGTGTTTGCAAGATAAATATAGATACGGATTTACGTCTTGCCATGACTGCATCTATTAGAAAGTATTTGGCAGAAAATCCATCTCATTTTGACCCTCGCCAATATTTAGGACCCGGCCGGGAAGCAATAAAGCAAATGGTAATACATAAGATGAGAGATGTCTTGGGTTGCAGCGGAAAGGCTCCTGAAAGTATTTCTTCCTTATAGCAGTGACATTAGGTAAATAGAAAATATTTTTTCTAGCGCTCAAAATGACAGTAAATCGAGTACGGGTTATCTTCCCGCTGGTTAGGCGATGGGGTTTCTTTTGACCCATCGTAAACATGCCGGACGAACAATCAAGCTCTGCTAAAATTCCACTTAGCAGAGCTTTTTATTAGATACGCTTTACTTACAAAGCTAATTTAGGTAGTGCTCATACAAAGCCACTTTGTGTAGCTTTGCAGAAGTAACCATGCCTTGTAGTAAAGGCAGTTTTTCTACTTAAATTTTGAGATACATAGTTTTTTAGTTTAGAAATATATGTAGTTTTTTCTTTCAGCTTAGAAGGATTTAGTATTTTTGCATAGAAATGAGTATAATATGAAATATATGGAAACGTAAATTGATTTTAATCCTCAGGGGGATTTTGATTTGAAAAAATTTGTTGCATTTGCTTTGGTAATAATTGCTTTGTTTTTGATATTCTTATTTGCAAAAAATATTTTTATGCTTTCTATGACGCAGTCTCCTTTAAGCCAAGTGCCAGATAAATCTCAAGAAACTTACTCTGCTCAAGCAATTCCCGAAAGGAATATATATGCTATCGATGCTGAATATGACGGAAAAGATAAAATAAAAGCTGTCATGGACTTTACTTGCGTAAATAAAACAGAAAAGGTATATGACATACTTTATTTTCATCTTTATCCTAATATTTTTTCCAGTCCTTCCAGAGTTCCTTTTTTTAAAGGCGACCTTTCCCGCGTTTTTCCGGAAGGATTTAGCTATGGCGCCATCCAGATAAAGCAAGTTAAGCAGAAAGATAAAGATATTAAATGGTCTTTTGAAGAAGGCGGCGAAATACTGAAATTATTTCTAGCCGAACCTATATCTGCCGGCAATTTCTCAAACTTACATATGCAATTTGAAGTTACTATACCAAAAGCGCGCTTTCGCTTTGGATACCAGACATTTGGAAATGATAAAATAACTGTATCATTGGGTAACTGGTACCCGATTCTTGCGGTAAATAACGGTGGAAAATGGAGTTTGGAAAAGCATTACGCTATCGGTGACTGCACTTACAGTGATATGGCCGATTACAAGGTAAGCATAACAGTACCTAAAGATTTTGTTGTTGCGGCTTCCGGCTCTTTGGAAAAAAATGAAGTTCGAAGTAATAAAGTTGTTTATATTTACTCTATAGACAACATTCGAGAATTCGGCGCAGCTATAAGCAACAACTATCAGACCTCATCTGACGAAATCGATGGGATAATTATAACATCTTATTTTTATCCGGAAGATAAGGAAGGCGGATTTATGGCACTGAATATCGCAAAATATGCCTTGGGAATCTTCAATGAATCTTTTGGCAAATACCCATACCCGGAGCTTCGAATAGCCGAAGCCAATTATTATCCGGGAGGAATGGAGTTTCCTACTTTTATAATGATGGATAATGCGAAATATACTCAATCAAATATTTCAAATCTTTCCCTTGAAAGGTCCACCGCCCATGAAGTAGCTCACCAATGGTGGTATAACTTAGTAGGAAGTAACCAAATAACCGAACCCTGGTTAGATGAAGGAATCACTGAATTTTCCACTCTATACTATTTTGAAAATCGCTACGGAGCTCCCGGCAAAGATTCCTACTTTGAAAAATTTGTAATAGGCTCAAAAGATTTTGTTATAAAAAACCGCTCACACATGTTAGACCCCCTTCCGGCTTTTAAAAGTCAGCAAGATTATTTTTCTACTGTATATATTGGCGGCGTGCTGTTTTATGATGATTTAAGAAATCAAATCGGCAAAGAGAATTTATTGGACTTTTTTAGGTCTTACTGCGAAACCTTTAAATATAAAAATGTCACGCTTAGGGAGTTTGAAGAATTCCTTAAAGATAAAAAATATGAAGCTCTTGATGAGAGCTTCTATAAAAAATGGTTTAATCCGTGATTATGACCGGAGTTCCCCGAGGCATGCTATTATAAAACCATAGGGCATCATCAAGGGAAAGACGTATACATCCGTGAGATGCTTTTTGACCTAGTTTTTCTGCCTCTTCTTCAATAATCTTTTTATTTTCATCAAAGGGAACGCTGTGGAATAAATAGTTGTTGTTAAATCTTACCCAATAGTAGCCAACTTGTTTGTAATTAGGACTATAAAAAGAATCTCCTCTTTCACCTATACGATATAAGCCTTCAGGGGTGCTGCAATTATTTTCATCTAGACCGGTTGAACAGGAAAAAGTTTTAATAATTTTATCATTTTCGTAAATATCTACCTTTTGTTCGCTTAAATCAACTATTACCCCAAATTTTTCATTTAAATCAACTTCCTGTATGTATTCTGTGGGAACAAAACCACAAATTGGTTTCATTGTTCTATAGTCTCTGCATTTCACTTCTGTATATCCATTATCCAAATTTTTTATAATTTCTACATTTACCAAGTCTCCATAGACTACACCTAAGCTTTTGGAATCTGAAGACGGCAGCTCTCTGATATTAATGGCTGTTATTTCATTGGCTTTTAAGACGGTTATCTTACTTGGAAACTTACTTAATGGTTTTGGTTCAATCTCTTGCAATATACCAATTTCCGGTTTTTCCCATATGATATTTTCTGATTCTGCACTTTCTGTCAAGGGTGGAGAAAACTCAGTTTTTTCTTTGATTATCCACGGCATCATTGCAGCTAGGGTCAGTATAATCAAAGAAATAATCACTTTAGTAGGCTTCAAGTCTACACCTCATTGCTTTTAAGTCTTAACAACTCTATGATTGCACTACATCAAATAATATCATACTTTTCTACAAATATCATTACACATTAATCTATTTACGATGCCATTTAAGACAAAAAAGCAGCACAGCTTATGTTTCAAAGCGGCTGCTTGAAAAATTTGTATTTACTCTTATAAATAAAACCATGCAGATAAGATGGTTTTTTGTCACTAGGTTATTAATATAATAGTTTTAGATTTTTTTCGGGGCTTTTATGCATTATGCATCGGTCAATTTTTTAATTATTTCATCCAGGTGAAAAAATAAACTAATTGCTCTTGTTGCTAATCCATTCTGCAGCTTTTCTCATACGCTCTACGGTCTTTTCTTTGCCCAAAAGGACGATTATGTCAAAAAGACCCGGCCCTACAGTTCTGCCGGTAATGGCAAGCCTTGTAGGGTGTATTATCTCTGAGGCTTTAAGACCCATTTCATCGGTTATACTTCTTAAAGCTTCTTCTGTTTTATCATGAGTAAAATCTTCTAGTTTTTCTAATGCCTCTGCACCCAGCATTAAAAGCTTCGCAGCGTTTTCTTTTGTAAAATGTTTTCTAACACCCTTTTCATCATACTCGGTTATATCTTTGAAGAAAAAAGCTATACCGTCCGCCAGTTCATCTAAGGTTTTGGCTCTGTCTCTGGAGATTTCAACTGTCTTTTTAATGTATTCAAAATTGTTTTTAGCATATTCTTCAGTAATAATACCCTTATTAATCATAAATGGTATTGTTTGCTCTGTTATATAATCTAAATCGAGTTCTCTCATATAATGGCCGTTTATCCACGCAAGCTTTTTCACGTCATAAATTGCAGCTGTCTTATTAACTCTTTCTAAGGTAAATTCTTTTATTGCTTTATCCATACCAAAGATTTCTTCTGTTCCTTCCGGCGACCAACCCAGCAGTGTCAGATAGTTTATAATCGCTTGTGCAAGATATCCTTGGTCTCTGAATTCTTCTACTGATGTTGCTCCATGTCGTTTACTAAGTTTACTGCGATCAGGTGCTAGTATCATGGGTAAGTGAGCAAACTGGGGAAGTTTGTATCCTAAAGCAAGATACGTTTGTATTTGTTTAGGAGTATTCGAAAGATGTTCCTCTGCTCTTATAACATGACTTATCTTCATTGCGTTATCATCCACTACACAAGCAAAATTATATGTAGGAATACCATTGGATTTTACAATTATTAAATCATCTAAGGTGGAATTGTCAAATACTACTGTGCCGCGAATTAGATCTTCGACTACTGTCTGACCTTTTTCCGGCATTTTTAGTCTTATTGTATAAGCTCTTCCTTCATCTTCAAATTTTTTTCTTTCTTCCGGGGTAAGGTTTCGGCAGCGACCATCGTATCTGGGAGGCCTTCCGGCTTTAAGCGCAGCCTCTCTTCTTTCGGCAAGTTCTTCAGGCGTGCAGTAGCAATAATATGCTTTTCCTTCTGCAAGAAGTCTATCAACCTCTTTTTTATAAATGTCAAGGCGCTTTGACTGAAAATAAGGTCCAAAAGGTCCACCTTTTTCAGGCCCTTCGTCCCAATCCAGGCCCAACCATTTTAATGAACGTATAATCTGATTGACAGATTCTTCTGTAGATCGCTCTGTATCAGTATCCTCTATTCTTAACACAAAAACTCCATTATTATGTCTTGCATAAAGCAAGTTAAAAAGCGCTGTCCGTGCGCCACCGATATGCAAACTTCCAGTGGGGCTCGGTGCAAATCTTACTCTTACGTTGTTTGACATAAAAACACTCCTATCTCAAGTAAATAGTGCTGGACAAAAAATTTAATCGCTTAAAACAGTATAGCATTATAATTTATGCTTTACAAGAATTAGCTCTTTAGACTGTCAAATATCGCTTTACAATTTCATAGGCTTTTAGTAAAGGTATATTGTTGTTTTTTGCAAGAATCTTCATATCTTCATACTCAGGTGCAGCTTTTATTGTTTCATCGCCGATTTTAGCTATTTTAACTTTAAGATTCCCTAAAGGGGTATTTATCTCTTCTATTTTTCTGGAAAGCTTTATACGACCTGCAAGTAATTCTCTTACTCCTAAAGTCGTGGTTTCTTTAAGTATTATCTGAGATAAATGCTGTTTCTTATTTGGCGCGCAAAGACACGTAAGTTTTACGGCCGGCCTGCTTTTTTTCATTATTATCGGCGTTAAAAATACATCTAACGCTCCTTCCTGAAAAAGCCTTTCTATAATGGCTTCATATAATTGAGGGTTCATGTCGTCTATATTAGATTCTAATATAGCTACGGCATCTCTTTCCAAGCCCTCCGCATACTCGCTTTCCATTCGGTCAAGTTCCTTTAGCAGCACTGCTCTTAAAACATTTGGAGACTTTCTTTCGGCTTTTCCGAGCCCATAGCCGATTTTCTCAGGAATCCCTAAGGGCATGCTGCCAAATTTATCTACAAATATATTTAAAATAAGAGCACCTGTAGGTGTTGTAAATTCCCCTGCTTCTTCTCCAGAATATATAGGGATGCCTTCTAAAAGTTCTAAAGTAGCCGGTGCGGGCACAGGTAAGATACCATGGGCACAATTAACCGTCCCTGATCCTACATTTATGTGAGACGCATAAACCTTCGTGGGATTTAGCATACTTATAAGTGTACATGCTCCTACTATATCGACTATTGAATCGATGGCTCCTACTTCGTGAAAATGAATTTCCTCAGGAGGTTTTCCATGAACCTTACCCTCTGCTTTAGCCAATTTATAAAAAGCTTGCTTGCTCTTTTGTTTTATATCATACTCTAATGCGCTGCCATCGATTATCGCATATATATCTAAAAGATTTCTGTGGGGGTGGTGTTCATGAGTTTTTACTACAACATCAGTTCCTGTAATCCCACCTTTTATTCCCTTTTTTATTTCTATGCTATATTCGTCATTTAAAGGAAGAGTCTGGAGTTGTCTTAAAAATCTTTCCTGATCGAGGCCTAAATCCAGCATAGCTCCTAAAAACATATCACCACTTATGCCTGAAAAACAGTCCAGGTACAAAATTGACACATTTATTCCTCCTTGTTGGCCAGCCGATTAATTTGGTGGGCTACATAAGCAGCACCAAAACCGTTATCGATGTTTACTACAGAAATTCCGCCTGCACAGCTGTTGAGCATTGCAAGAAGAGCGGAAAGTCCTCCGAAATTTGCTCCATATCCAACACTTGTTGGAACAGCAACTACAGGTTTATCTACAAGGCCTCCGACTACACTAGCCAGTGCCCCTTCCATTCCGGCTACAACCACTATAACAGTAGCTGATTGAAGTGCATTCACGTTCATAAGCAACCGATGTATGCCAGCTACTCCCACATCATAAAGTCTTTCTACCGGGTTTCCAAAAAGTTCCGCAGTTACAGCAGCCTCTTCTGCAACAGGTATATCGGATGTGCCTGCTGTTACAACCGCGATTGTGCCTGTATTTTGGGGTACTTTTTCCCTTATAATGGCAAAAATTCGCGCATCCTCATAATATTTTGCATCAGGTGCAATCATTTGGACATCGTGAAAGGTTTTAAGATCTGCTCGCGTGCCGATCACATTACTTCCGTTTTTTGCCATATGTCTTGCTATTTCTACAACTTGAGATGTGGTTTTACCTTGGCAGTATATTACTTCAGGTATTCCGCGCCTTAGCGCTCTATGGTTGTCGATTTTGGCAAAATCTAAATTTTCATATGGTAACTTTTTTAGCTTAAGCATCACATCTTCGGTTGTAAGTTTGCCTGTCCTTAGCTTTTCTAATAACTCCCTTAATTTTTCTTCCAAAATAGCTTGTCCTCCTCTTTTAGCTCATCATTCATGCTTCCGATTCTATATCCGTCAAGATCTATTGTTACATATTTAAAGCCGAGCCGTCGAAACTCATGAGTTATTTTATCACGAAAATTTCTTTCTAAAAACTTGTTTATTTCTTCGGGCAGCACTTCTATTCGTGCCAAATCCCCATGACTGCGAACGCGGAATTGCCCAAAGCCTTCAGCGCTCAATATTTCTTCTGCATCCGAGACTCTTTTTATTTTTTCTAAAGTAATCTTTTCACCATAAGGAATTCTCGAAAAGAGGCAGGCAGCAGAAGGTTTGTTCCATGTAGAAAGCTTTAGTTTTTTTGAAGCTTCGCGAATTTCTTCCTTTGTTAAACCGGCTGACTTTAACGGGCTTTTAATTCCAATCTCCTCAATAGCCTTCATACCAGGCCTGAAATCTGCTGTATCGCTTATATTAGAACCTTCTACTACGTTATCATAACCTCTACTGCTTGCAGCAGAAATTATAACTGATAAGAGCTTTTTCTTGCAGTAATAGCAGCGATTCGGCGGGTTATTTGCAACATCAGGAATATCTAAAACGGTTAATTTGACAATTTTATGTTGCAAGCCAAGTTCTTTTGTGAATCTTCGAGACTCTTCCAAATCTTTTTTTGAAAGCCCTTCAAAATCAGCAGTTATTGCAAGCACATTATTTTTTCCAAGCGTATCTGTGCACATCCTTAGTAAAAAGGCGCTGTCTGTGCCACCTGAAAACGCAACCGCTAAGCGCTTTAATGCTTGAATTTCATCTTTTAGCCGATCTATTTTTTGTTCTAGCATTTATTTGCTCCTTCATTTTTATGTAGGATATATTCCGCAGGAAAATTCTTCAATTATCCTATCGCTCAAATGTCCATAACGTTTTAGTGCTCTGTTATTTTGTATAGATAGTGTCAAGGCCTGTTTGCTGCCTACCAACACAAGCAATCTTTTAGCTCTCGTAACCGCTGTATACAATAGATTTCGCTGAAGCATTACATAGTGGGACGTAGTTATCGGTATTATAACCGCCGGAAATTCACTCCCCTGGCTCTTGTGGACGGAAAGGGCATATGCAAGATTCAACTCTTCAATTTCCTGTCCGCAATATGTTACATTCTTTTCTTGTTGAATATCCTGAAATGTAACAGTAACTATATCATCATCCTCATCAATATTCGTTATGCGGCCTAAATCGCCGTTGAAAACCTCTTTCTCATAATTGTTTTTAATCTGCATAACCTTATCGCCTTCCCGAAAAAGCTGTCCATGGTATTTGCATTCTTTTTTGGAGGTAGAAGGCGGATTTAAAATATGCTGCAGGCGCTCATTTAAATTTATTACGCCCACAATGCCTTTTTTCATTGGTGTCAGAATTTGAATATCCTCAAAAGGATCGAAATTTCCATAGTTAGGAAGTCTTTCTTTAACCATTTCAAGTATTGTCTCTAAAATGTCCTCAGGGGAAAGCACCTGTTCAAAAAAGAAATCTTTGTCTTTTACGTTAAGATACGGAAAATACCCCTTATTTATCCTATGGGCATTTACAACGATCATGCTTTCCTGTGCCTGTCTAAATATCTCATCTAGGACTACTGTCGAAATCTTATCACTTTCAATAATTTCTTTTAAAACACTGCCCGGTCCCACCGATGGAAGCTGGTCTTTATCTCCTACTAAGATAAGGCGGGCTCCCGGTTTTACGGCAGACAGCAGATGATACATAAGAGTTATGTCTACCATTGACATTTCATCAACTATAATTACGTCTTCCTCCAAAAGACTTTCCTGATTTTTCCCAAAGGCCATGGCACCATGTTCAAATGCATTATATTCAAGTAACCTGTGGATTGTTTTTGCTTCTTTACCGGTAGCTTCTGCCATGCGTTTTGCAGCTCTGCCTGTAGGCGCAGCAAGGGCTGCTTTAAGTTTGTGTTTTTCAAAGAACTTAAGTAAGCTCTGAATTGTAGTAGTCTTTCCTGTTCCAGGCCCCCCTGTTATTACAATTACGCCATTTTGTGCAGCTTTTTCCAAGGCTTCGCGCTGGCGCTTGGCAAGTTGGATTTTGCACAACTTTTCTATTTCATTTATAGTTTCGTCCGTTATTTCAAGGGGTTTGTCTATCATTTGGGCAAGTAAAAAAAGTTTACGCGCTATAGATTTTTCCAAATAATAAAAAGCAGCCAGGTATACCTCACTGCTACCCCAGCTTCTATCGATAACAATTTCTTCTTTTTCTTCTAATGCTAAAAGCGGCTGATTTAAAAGTTCACTTTCAACTCCCAATAATTCTGAGGTTTTATAAAGCAGTTTATCGGCAGGAAGAAAGACATGGCCTTCATCAGCTGCCTTGAGCAATGTATATTTTAAACCTGCTTCTAAGCGCTCCATAGAGTTATTTTCTATGCCCATCTTTTGAGCAATGTAATCAGCTGTTTTAAAACCTATACCCTCTACTTCGTCAGCCAGACGATACGGATTTTCCTTTAAAACCTGAGTTGCTTTCTCCTTATATTTTTTATATATCTTTACGGCTACAGCCGGTCCAATACCATATTGCTGTAAAAACAGCATAATATCCCGAATTTCCCGTTGTTCTTCATAGGATTTAGTTATCATATTCAATTTTTTTTCACCAATACCGGGAATTTTTAAAAGTTCATCAGGATAACTATTCAAGATCTCAAGGGTTTTTTCGCCAAATTCATCGACGATCCTTTTAGCCGTAGCAGGACCTATCCCCTTAATTGCTCCGGAGGCTAAATATTTTTCTATGTCATTTATTGTAGCCGGCGTAATTACCTCATAAAATTCAGTTTTAAACTGGTAACCGTAATCTTTATGAAGTATCCAATCCCCCTTCAGCTTTAGCCTCTCTCCTGTTTCAAGGCAATGAAAATATCCCACTGCCGTAACTGTTTCATCTTTATAATCCTCGTTATCGTTTACGGAAAATTTTATAACGGAAAAGCCGTCTTTCTCGTTGTAATATGTAATTCTCTCAACTATACCACTTAATTCGATCATTGACTGCACTCCAAAATGTTTTTACGTAAATGCTGCTTATTCTCAGCCTCTGGTTTATTTTAGCATTTTTTGAATATACCTGCAACTACCGGAAAATCAACGTCATAAAAGGCCGGCTTTTAAAATGTTTTAATTGAGATAAAAAAAGACCCTTGCTTTCAGGGCCTCGCCATGAAAGAAGGGGGGCTTAAAACTAAGGGTAAATCATTTAAGAAGAAATAGGGCTTTCATGTTTTTATTATAAGCTTAATTAGCAAAAATTGGTATATCTCTGTTGCCCTATTTTATTAGGCTTTTAGGCCTATATCTCTGTATATACAGTAGCCTAAACAAGACCGTTTTTTATAGCAAAGACAGCTGCTTGGGTTCTGTCCATAAGATCCAATTTGTGCAAAATGCTACTTACGTGGTTTTTTACTGTTTTCTCGCTTATACCAAGAGCGGCAGATATTTCTCTATTGCTCATTCCTTTGGATATATGTATTAAAACTTCTCTTTCTCTTGCTGTAAGATTTCTTTTAAGATCATGATTTGATAATGGCTGTGTTAAACGATTGTATTCTGCCACTAGCGCCCTTGTCAAGTTTGGCTGTATGTAAGTTTCACCTCGGCTGGCGCTTCGCACGGCTGAAATGAGGCCTTGAGGCTCTATGTCTTTAAGGACGTATCCTGATATCCCTAACTTTAGCAATTCAAGAAGATACTCCTTGTCATCATATATTGTCAAAATAACTATTTGGGAAGTCGAGTTTTTTTCCTTTAATGATTTTGTCACTTCTATCCCGTTTAGCTTAGGCATATTTATATCCAAAAGAAGCACTTGTGGCTTTCTAGTAATAACTTTTTCAACAGCTTCAAGGCCGTCAGAAGCTTCATCTATTACCTCGATATCATCTTCCATCTCCAAAATTTTTTTTAGGCCTTTTCTCATCAAAACATGGTCGTCAGCTAATATAACAGTAATTTTTTCCAAAAACAAACACTCCTCCATAATTAGTTGCCAAATGGAATACTTACAAATACTTTTGTCCCCTGACCAGGTTTAGACTCAATATTGAAAGAACCATCTACCAGGGCAATTCGTTCTTTTATTGTCATAATGCCAAAATGTTGCCGTGACTCCTTATTTGAATTTTCCTGATTTATCTCAAAGCCAATTCCGTCGTCTGTTACTGCAAGATTTACTCTTCCATCGCTAAACTCCAGCTTTACATAACAATTTTTTGCGCAAGAATGCTTCTTTACATTTGTAAGTATTTCTTGCAAAACCCTAAAAATAGTAATTTCAACATCGGGATTGAGTCTCATTCTATCCCCAAAAAACCGAAACTCTGTTCTTATCCCGGTTTCCTCTTGAAATTCTTCGCAGTACCTGCTTATTGCGGCTCTTAAGCCTAAATCATCTAAAGAAGACGGCCTTAAATTGAAAATAATTTTTCTAAGCTCCTGCAAAGATGCTCTTACAACCTCCTTGAGTTTTTCAAGTTCCTTTTTAGCTTCATTCAGGTCTTTCTCCATAACTCTTTCGCAAATTTCTGCCTGTATAACTACATTTGCAAGCGTTTGAGCCGGGCCATCGTGGATATCTCGAGCTACCCGCTGCCGCTCTTCTTCCTGTGCCTTTATTATTTGAGCCGCCAGACTTCGCCGCTCATTAATATCTGCCAGTTGGCTCGACATTTCCTTTAAATCGCCCTTTAAGAATCCTAAAGCTACTCCTAGCTGCATTACTAAATGCTCAGATTGATTCAAAATATTGAGCATACTTCTTAAATTGCGTTCAAGATCATTTCGCTTTTCTCTAAGCTGTATCTCTTTTTGGCGCTCTATAGAAAGTTGTATTTGAATATTTTTCGCTTCTTCATAGGCAGCTTTAATGTCTTCTTCCGAATACTTTTCGAAATCTCGGCTTACCGTCATTAATTTAAATTTAGCAGCTCGCTCAAGTTTTACTAGATTGTCTACTCTTTCAATAACTTCCTTTACTTGAATCTTTAGCTCTGCAAGTTCGTTTTCCAAGCGTTCGCATTCTTGCTTTGCATGCTCAAATATGCTAAAAATTTCTTTTTGACTTTTCTCGATTGTTTCAATGGTGTTATTTAGTATTTTATTTAGATATTCTGCATTTAATTTTGATTTATTCATGGCAAACTCCAAAAATTTATAAAATAGTTTATGTCTGCTGTATATATTCGCTAAAATATACGAATATCCCTGCTTCAATAATAATTTAACGTTTAATTTTGGCCCCAATCTAAGTAGATTAAAATATATCGAGTAAAAAGCAGCCTTTTTAAAGGCTGCTTGCTTGTGCTTTTAATATGTCAACTTTATCTAATTTTTCCCAAGATAAATCTAATTCTTCTCTTCCAAAGTGTCCATATGCCGCAACTTGTTTATAGATTGGTTTTCTCAAATCTAGGTCTCTTATGATGGCTCCGGGGCGAAGATCAAAATTTTGTACAACCAGCTTTTCTATCTCTTCATCCGGCAAAATGCCTGTGCCAAAGGTATCAATCATCACAGAAACCGGTTTTGCAACACCTATTGCATAGGCCAGCTGAATCTCGCATTTAGAAGCAAGGCCTGCTCCTACAATATTTTTAGCTACGTAACGGGCAGCGTAAGATGCAGAACGGTCTACCTTAGTCGGATCCTTTCCTGAAAAAGAACCGCCGCCATGCCGTGAGTAGCCGCCATATGTATCAACTATGATTTTACGGCCTGTAAGGCCTGAATCTCCATGAGGCCCGCCGACTACAAACCTGCCGGTAGGATTAATAAAAATTTGTGTTTTATTGTCCATAAGATGGGCTGGAATAATCTTTTTTATAACTTCTTCTATAATTCCCTCTTGAAGGGTTAAAAGCTTAACCGAAGAACTGTGCTGCGCCGAGACCACTATTTTGTCCACCCTTACAGGTTTTGAATTTTCGTATTGAACCGTTACCTGAGTCTTTCCGTCGGGCCTTAGAAAAGGAAGCACATCATTTTTCCTGACTTCAGCTAACTTGCGAGCTAGTTTATGTGCAAGAGAAATAGGCATCGGCATAAGTTCCGGCGTTTCATCTACGGCAAAGCCAAACATCATTCCCTGATCTCCGGCACCGATTTTTTCAAGTTCGTCTGCAGCACCTTCTTTTTCACGCGCCTCATAAGCACAGTTAACGCCCATGGCAATGTCAGGGGACTGCTCTTTTATGCTTGTAATAACCGCACAGGTATCGCAATCAAAACCGAATTTTGCTCTCGTATATCCTATTTCTCTTATAGTTTCGCGAGTAATACTGGGAATATCAACGTAACAATCCGTAGTAATTTCGCCAATAACCAGCGCTAAACCTGTAGTTGCAGCAACTTCGCAAGCAACTCTTGCCTGCGGATCATTTGCAATAATGGAATCAAGGATAGCATCAGCTATCTGATCACAAACTTTATCCGGGTGTCCCTCTGTTACTGATTCTGAAGTAAATAAGAAATTTTTCCCCATTTTATACCTCCTCGTTGTTTATCTTCTCTTTTATTTTAACCTATTTAAATTAGACCGAATTTTGCTCTCGCTCCTTACATTGCTTAAGGCCATTACTAAGCTCTCAATTATCAGACCTTGAATAAACGGATGGCAGCAGAGCGGCTTCATATCCATATTTAAAAATGCACATAAGGTCAATTTCGCAATGTCTCGACAGTTTGACCTTTCTAGGAAATCAGCAGAAAGCTCCAACATCCGCTTTATTATATTTATGTTTGGTTCTATAAGCTCTTCGGTAAAATTTCTAAAGAGATTTTCTGATTTTTGATAACTCAGTTTCCTCATCTGGCGTATGTGCTTTGCTTTGCTTTCTTTGGCATAAGCACAGACTCTAGGATCTCTTACAAACCAATCGTCGAAGTAGCCATAATCTATTAAACCAAAAGTTTTTTTCAAACAAGCATCATCATTTTTAATAGCCTCTAAATCATAGGTTTCAAATTTAGGGCGATACCTTTCATATTTTATGATATCATTTAGCTCGACAAGATATTTCCAAAAATAAAACTGATAAGGAATTCGGCTGCCTTTTGTTTGATTTACTAAAAGGGCATCTCCTAAAAGTGCCACAACATAATCGAAATCGCACTTTTCAATAAAAGTTGTTTTTGAAAAATCATTTATAGAAGAGTTAAATTCGCGGGCAGTTAAATCTGATACTCCCCAACAATCAACAACGCCTAATTCGGTATTAACAAGCAAATTTACAAAACTTAGCTTTTTGTATTTAAACGGATCTTGCCACACCATCCAAATCGACCTGTTGCCTGTACCATCTATAGCAGAAACAAATGCTTTTATAGGTCTTTTTAGATTTTGCCATGGCTCAAAGTAACTCATAATTACCCCGCTTAGTCTGAGCCTCTGGGCTTCGCGAAAAGCTAATTTTCGTATTTTATCATCCTTGGATTTGTTAGCCAGTTTAAAGAGCACGTAAAGCGCTTTTCCGGATTTAATTTTCCCAAGCGCTTTTACGGCTTCCTGTGCTAAAAGATAATCGTCGGCAAATGCTATAATTTCAAGTAAGTATATAGACCTTTCGTCTCTTAAGTCACCCATATCTCTGATATATGCTGCTCGCATCTCGGGAGAGAATTCATTTAAATCATCTAATATATGTGGAATCAAAAACGGATCTTTCTGAACGTCTTCAAACATTTCCAGCATAGAGTCAGAGGCTACTTTATCAAAATCTTTCAGAATAAATTCCAGAGGAAGATCTGCCGCATCTACGCCATAACGTCCTAGTACAGCAATTATTCTTGCTTTTATGCGATCAGAAACATCTGTCATGATTAATATTTCAAGTAAAGGCTCCAGCACGCTTATATTGTTGGCGTATTCTAAAGCATAACAAACTATCGGGGCCATTTCTTCATCATTTTCTCTAAGCTTGGCAAGGCAAATAGGTATTACTGTTTCGTCTCCTAAGTTGAAAAGTTTTCCCATTGCTTCATCCATTTCCCAAAGCGTAAGATCCTTGTCCTTTAGTGATTTTAAATAGTCTAGTATACGTTTTTTATACAAAAGTCGGTAATCGACTTTGACAAAGGCCTGTTTATTTGTTTTCTTTTGCATTGCCTGCTCCTTCCTTACATCTTAAGAAATTCATCTTATACATTATAATATAATAAGACGGTTTTAGCAACGGATAACAACTTCGTCAAGTAGGGCCAAGATATTGCAAAGGTTGTATATAGCATTATAAATCACTTTACGGAATTTATCCACACCTTTTGTAAAATTAGCTTGTCAACGCCCTTAATATTTCTAGATTTGCGGCCTCGTTAAGACGATTTCGCCATATATCTTCATTTGTAAGCAATATTTTATCTCCTGGTAGCATCCATTCTCCGCAAATATCTACTGCAAAAACATAAGTGTTATTTTTTATAGTACAAATCAGGCGTTTAAGCCCTGCTATGCTCATGGTGCCTTGATCCCAACCAGTTGCGGCATCTTGCGGGCGGAGCACATCTTTATCTATGCTTATATAAACAGGGGTTTCAATCCTTGATAATTGAGATGCAATTTTAGATATCAAGAGTTTTTCTGGCTCATTTTCTGTAATAAAGAGCAGATTGCTCTCTTTGAGACTATATTTTTCTATTGCAAAATCTCCGGCATCTACTCCGACTATTATGCATTTTTCTATTTTGCCCTCTTTTATAAGCTCTGCAAGCCATGATCCACAACTTATCAGATGAGGAAAAGTTTCGTACATATCAGAATGATGGTCAATTAAAATCAGAGAAATTTTTTCAGGCAGATTGCTTATTAACGAGAAGGAAAGATGGTGAAAATCACTTGAACCTAAAAAGCTTATTCCTCTAGGCAGTTTCTTTAAATGGTTGGAAATTTCCAAAAGTCTGCTTTTTTGGCTACAAAATCTTAGTTTATCAAAGCCTGTTAAGTCCACAATATTATCAGCTTTTTTTAATAGTTTTTCCTGAAAGTCTAAACTATTGTCCACCTTTATTATATTAATAGGCATTCTCACAGGATCACAACTTTTCATATACTTTTTAGATTATAAATCTTTATACTTAATATTATCATAAAACAAAATAAATAAGTATTCAGTGCATAAAAAATAAAAAGCACGGCGTTAGTTAGCCGCGCTTTCATGAAAATTTAGCATTGTTCAAATCTGCCTTTAAGTTTTTCCATCACACCAGGTAATGTAGTATATTCCATTTCGTCAAGGGGCAATCTATGAGGTTCAAATGGACCCATCTGTCTTATGTAATCGGCAACTTTGAGAGCCTTTTGTCTAGCCATATCAAAGGCTACGTCTGCGAATAAGTCTTGTGGACCATGGAGTTTTCCGTTGGCTAGCTGAAAGCCCATTGCAATTACTCTAGGCGGACCATCGAATCGGGTAGGAAGCGCCTGTTTTTGTGATACCGGCATAAGCGGCCCATAGTGCGAACCACGCATCCAACCTGCTACCAAGTGGGGATTTGCAAAAGGTTCCAGGACTTCTCCAACAGCTGGCAAACCGCTTTGACACCGAACTATGAGCACAGGATCGTCTTTACCTACATAGCGGCCGGCCATTTGATTCATTTTTTGCGTTGAAGACACGGCCGCTATCTCGCCTTCCTTGGTATAAATGCTTTTTACGACATATCTATTAGATGCGCCCAAGAAAATCAGTAAATCATAAAGCTCTTCAGGACAGGCAAAAGTTACTTTTTTGTCTTTTATAAGGTCGAAAACTTCAAATCGGAAGCCTGAATGCATTTTTGGATCTATCACAAGCCCAATGGTATTAAATGGGTCAGCAAATATCTTATAAAGCGGCAGATTCCAAGCTCCCGGTTCAGTCTTATCCGCCATAAAAATCACTATTGGCTCACTTGGCCGTTCCTCAAATTCCATCTCAGCAATTCCCGGTCCCATGCCTTTCATATTACCAGAAAATGCATCTGATAAGAGATCTTGTCCTGCTCCATACATTTTTAGGCTTTTTGCTACTTCAGTACAGCTGAGAAAAGTATCCCAAGCCAATGTGTGAATTTTTTCAGAGTTTATGCCCTCTTTGTGTGTCATTATAAGATTTATATCATCACCGACATTTGTAACAAAACAATCTACTAACAAATCTTTTCCTTTCTCTTTTAACATTTCCTCCGCTTTTTCCAACATTTTCGGATGTACGCTACCATGCCCAACAAAACCGCCTACATCGGCTTTAATTACTGAAAGAGTTATTTTAGAGTTTATCATGTGATACCTCCTGAATATAATATGCTATTCTATTTAATATAAAATAGCTAAATGTGTTATACTTAATATATATTCGCTATACTATTTAATATTCCTTCATAAAATTAAAGTTTTAATATATTTAATAATTAGATAATTATAAGTAAAGAATATGCAGTATGTGTGCAAACTCTTACAAAAATAGTTTAGGCGCACATACTGCATAGTATTTGCTATATATTTAATTTGCTTTTTTATTTTTCGATGCCATCGCCTTTTCTTATATCAGATAGAATTTCCAGTACCTGGCTTTTATAAGATGCCGGAGTTTCAACAAAGCCCCAGCCCTTTTGCGGCTGAAAAATTCCGTCATATGCGGCATCATGATACGTTCCGATAAAGTGCGGTATGTTACGCTCAACCAACACTATATCTAAAAGCTTTGCTTCGATTTCGTTCTCTAATGTTGCGATTTTTACTATTTCTTCCATAGCTATTCCTTCTTTTGAAGTAGTATACCCTGCCTTAGAGGTTATTTTAGCAATAAAGTTATAATAACACTAATCGTTCCGATTAATACAGCTATCACAGAACCAACAGCCCATTTATTTAAAGCGTCAAATTTATCCTCTATCCTGTCGAACCTTTCTTCTACTTTGTTAAACTTTGCATCTACTTTGTCGAACCTTTCTTCTACTTTCTCAAACTTTGAGTCTACTTTATTAAACCTTTCTTCTACTTTGTCGAACCTTGCGTCTACTTTATTAAACCTTTCTTCTACTTTCTCAAACTTTGCGTCTACTTTATTAAACCTTTCTTCTACTTTCTCAAACTTTGAGTCTACTTTATTAAACCTTTCTTCTACTTTGTCGAACCTTTCTTCTACTTTGTCGAACCTTTCTTCTACTTTGTTAAATCTTAAATCGGTTTCCTTTTTCATAGACTCAAATTTTTCGTCTACTTTATCAAACCTTGCATCCATTTCCTTTTTCATAGACTCAAATTTTGCATCTACTTTATCAAACCTTGCATCGGTTTTATCAGATAAATCTTTTATTTCTTTATGAACTGCTTCAAACTTTGCATCCACTCTGTCAAATTTTGCATCCATGCGGTCTCTTAAATCGTTTATTTGCTGTGACAGATAAAAATAGCCGGATTCATAAATCTTCGGTTCATGAGTTTCGTTTGGCCGCTGTTCATCATTCCCTGTGCCATTAGCACCGATTTCTTTTTCTGCCATATCCATCACCCTTCCTCCTGTCTATGACCATTATAGCATGAATTTCTATAATTTTCTATTAAACATCATGCAAGGATAGTGAGGTCTTTTTTCTGCGTCAATATGAATTTTTCCTGCAAAAAATCTAAAAACCGCTTATACGCAGCTTTGTGACCCAAAAAATATTACATTTTTAATTTTTAGTATGGCAAGTAATTTAAAACCCTACAAACCTATCAGAATAAAGGCTTGTAGGGTTTTCATTATTATTCCCACTCAATTGTTAAAGTTTTATTCGTCGTTATTCCTATTATTTTCAGTTATTTCTATTATCATATTTGCTCAAATTATTGTCAATTTTTAAGTTTAGCAATTTTTTTGCTTCCATATTGCTACCACGTTGATTCTCTATTCCGCATAAAATGATAAGCTCATTTTTCATCTTTATCATGTAAAGTATCTCCATCGTTTTTTATTTTTAACCCCACTTTGATTCATATCTTGAACTCCTTCCGATACCATTGGTGAAGGTCCTCTGTGGTGTTTAGCTTGGCCGCCAGCGCCTGGCCACTTTCGACCAGCTTGTAATATTTGTGTTTGAACTCTTCGATTGTTAATACCTTGAACTGCCATTCCCCCGGCATGTATCCTTCAGATATGAAGGTAAATCCCTTCTCGGTCTCCTCTGTAATCTTTCCCGGGATCTCATGGTCTCTATTGGTATCAAAATAGCGGAGGTTGCCTTTGTGCATGTGTACGTCCAGAGCTATGCCGGTGAAACTTTCCTCATCCGGAAGCTTGTATATATAAACAGCTTGTCTGTCCATGATCTTTTTACCTCCTCTTACCTGAAAATAAGCACTTTGCACCGTACTGGCACTGTGCTATTACTGTGCTTTTCCGGTGCATCTCTGGTGCTCTTTTAGTGGCCTGTATCCTACTATTATACTACATCAGATATCTGATTAAAATACCTATTGAAACTCTGGCGCTGGTATTTGACTGCACCTTCTGTAAAGCTGCCGGTTCCTGTATTTACTAAAGTTATTCACCTGAATATAGTTGCTGCCATTTACGCTGTATCGCACGATAAAGCGTCTATCGTGCAGGCTCTGCAGCATTTCATCAACCTGGCTGGCGCTCACATCATCAAATCCCATTATAACCTTCTTGATCTTCCTGGGATTGTCCTCCATGCGTCCCTTGTCATCTACCATGGTCCAGAGGCCTGCAAATAATAATCTGGTTAATGGCGGGAGTTCTCCCATGGCATCATTGTCAAAAATGAGGTTCTTTATATTGCGCATTTGCTCCATCTGCCTTTGAAAAACTGGTGTTATACATGCTTTACTCATACCGTTAGCCTCCTTCTCAAATTTTAAGCCGTTATTTTGATGGTGTCGGCGTCTCCAGTAATTAGTCTTATCAGCTGTGCGCCTGCTCTGATTCCATCGATATAGCCCTGGTCATACACAGAAGTTGTAAGATTGTTGAGTTTGTCTTCTGCCGCTATTTTGCCTACTTTTTCAGCCAGTAATGACAAGATTTCCTCTTTGGCTACCTCGATATCCTCCTGAAGATCAGCTGTAGATATGGCATTGGTATTCTCCTCGGTCTGCAAAAAACATGCTAATTGATAAATGTTCTTTTTCATCCTTCATTCCTCCTTATTTATTATTCGTTCCGGAACGGGCACCATGTCGGGCTGGTCCGTGCATACCTTCCTGGTATATGTTTGCCTACCTTCATGCAATCGTGCCGGTTCCCTCGCTTCCCTTCCGGGGTTATTTTGCAGTACTCACACTTCTTGCAGTGTGGGATTGGTTTCTCCTCCGGCAGTATTAGTTCTGCAGGGAACTCCTGTATTAAATCCCCGCCCCAGACTTTCTCCAGCTCTTTGCTGCTATTCATAAAGACCGGGATTTCGGCGGTTCTGGCTGCAGTGACGATTGTCTCTATCCATTCCCGCTTTGGCTTTACTTTGTCCCGCCTATTTCCGGTCTCGGCTCCGATGATGATCCAGTCCATGAAGTCTATGTCGCTTATGTCTATCTCCTCCAGGAGCGGCTCTATATTGATGAATTGGTTATGCTGCTTCCTGGGGAGGAATACTATCTGATCAAGGTCAGCGCTCCTGGTGACGGTCGTCCCGTACCAGAAATTCCTGGAGCGGGGGAGTAGCCCTATGGAGCTCATTTGTTCGTATCTTTGCGGGTACCTCGTCATGAAAAGGTAATTATGCCATGGTGCTGCTTCACAGGCCCTGAATACTTCCTCTATCCAGGTATCCGGGATCCAAGGTCCGAACAGATCCCCCAAGCTGCAAACGAAAATGTTCGCTGGTTTCTTCTTTTGTGCCGGCATTGGCAGGCGGTACCTGTGCATTATAGGTTCAAATCCCACCGGGTCCGGTATAACCTTGCCTACCTGGTTTTTAAATGGGTTATCCAGGATATAAAGTCCGTTTTCATCCTTCCGGAGCTGGCTGGATCCTTTGTTGATCCTCACGTCTCCGGAGAAGCGCTTTGCCTGTTTCGCTGCGTAGCAGTATGGGCAGCCATGCCGGCAGCCGGTGACCGGGTTCCAGGTGAAGTTACACCACTCGATCTGTGATATGTTCATCATCTGTTTATTCCTCCCTTCCTGGTATTAGTCGGTGATAGGTAAAAGGTAAAAGGTAATAGGCAATAGGTAATAGGTTAAAGGTAATAGGCCCGGCTTGTACTGTGCTTTTCTCATACTTGTATGAGACTAATCTGGTGCTTTTTGAAGGTCCTTGATTTTGTTAGGCTTCCAATAGGCGCCGGTATTCTGTCCTTATGTTGCTGCTTTGCGATAGCTGCAGCTTCTTTTCTTATTGTCTCAGCTTCCTCCGGTGTCCTGGCTGTGATCATGATGGTAATTACTCCAGGCTTTAGTTCCCGTGCTACATGGACCGGCGTTTCGTCCTCGTCAATCGTGATTATGTACCTTACCTTTGGCTGCTGTGTGATAGCTGATTGCAAGCTTACTACTTTGGCCATGTCTTTTACCCCCTTTATCAATTTATGTGGTTGGGTCGTCCTCTTCGGGTATGTTTGCCTGCTCCTGGTTGGTATCCACCCGCGCCGCGTGGAGGCGGCAGGCTCTGCGGGCATGGCACCTGGCGGTGCCATTTGTGGTTGGGTTGTCTGTTGATCCGGTTTTCTTTTGCCTGCTGGCTTCCGGTACTGACTTTAAGTTAGTTATAAATTGAACTATGGGAGCGGATCTGGTACAATGTTAGTACAAGACCGCTCCGGTTGGTCTGTGTGAAGCTCTTTACATCAAAGCTTTTAGTCGGGTGCTGATGTAAGGGGCTTTTCTTATGCCACTGTGAAGCGGCGGGATTCTATTTCCTTCAAGTATTGCTTATAAAGTTCTGCATGTGTCGTCTTAAACGCTGCTGTATCAAAGCGGCTGCTTTTTACAACCTTCCAACGGATCTTGAAAACATCAACCACCATTTCATCTACTCCTCTGGCGCTCATCTCAGCTTTAATCGCATCCTGAATACTATTTATTTCTGCCTGAAGCTCTTCTGCCATTGCCTGAAGTTCTTTAAGCTCTCTAACCTTGCTTACTAATTCGTTTGTACTCATGTAATCACTCCCTTTAATTGTTTCTGTTTATAATATAAATGATATTGTTTATAGTGTCAATGACTAATTTAACGTTTCTCAATAAAAGAGAAATAATATCGTTGATTTATTAAATAAATTCGTTTATAATGAGAATATCGAAAGGAGTGGTTATATGTCCGTTTCGGAACAGTTAAAAATTCTATGTGTTAAGCTTGGTATAAGTGTTTCTGAACTCGGAAGGTTATCCGGCAGAAGTCCACAGGCCTTTAATCAAAAGATGAAGCGTGAAACTTTTACTGTCGATGAGCTAAAAAAGATAGCCGAAGCTGCCGGATGCAAATACGAGGGCTCTTTTATACTGCCATCTGGCGAGAAAGTCACATATTAATTGAGGGGATGTCCTGCTTTGGAAAAGAAAAATATTCATATTTTTGCGCCCTACAACAATGGCTTTACTGTAAAAATTCCAGGAGCTGGGTACCTCAATGGCAAGGAGGCAAGAGAGTAAAATTTGCCCTTGGTACAACTTTGAAAACGACAGCGAGGTGACAAATGGCAGCATTTCCATTAAAAAATAATTAAGAAAGGATGATTTTATGTTTATGGTTCTTGGTTTAACCGGAATGGTAGGCTTTGTGGTCTGCCTGGTTGTTTTTATAATCTCACTGATTAGAAAAAAGTCGAAGAAGCCAAGTGCTATTGGTATGGTTGTGTGCTTCACCTTGTTTTTTGTCGGTTTGGCATTGACGCCTCCAGCGCCAGAAAAAACAGCAGTAGAAAAGGAACCGGCCCCGATTATTACGGAGAGCACTGACTTTGAAAGTGAAGCTCCCTCTTCAAGTGTTATGCCTTCTGAGACCATTACGCCTGTTTCCACTGCTGACGATAGTCAGTCTGCAGAGAGTTCCTCACCATCCGAGCCGTCCAAGCCATTCGAGCCAACTGAACCGACTGAAACTCAGCCTACCGAAGTATCGGAGACTGTCTTCACATTAGATGATGAGATAATTCCGGGACTTAAGGCAGCCGATATAAAACTGAACTTGGTTAAATGGGGATTGAAGGAGGCCTCTTCCAAGAAATCCGAGGGCTCTGACGACATTTCCTATATTTCCTCCGTGGTCGATTCTGAAACCGGTGCTGATCTGTCCTATTTCATCATGACAAACAGTGCTCTTAATGTGAAATATGCAACCTTCTCAATTATCAATCTGGCTGCTATATCTGAAGAGGATTTCCTTAATATCGCTACCGGTTATCTTGGTTACTGTGCTACTGTTCCATTTGACGGTGCCGAGCCTGAAAAATCCAAACAGTGGATCGAGGACAACATTAAAAAGTGTAATGAAGCGGGAAAGATTGAAACACTGAATGTCGGCAATGTAGAATTTTCACTCTACGGCACTGGCAACAGTTCACGATATCTTGAAATAAAACCCATAAAAAATAATCCTCAGCAGAGCTCATCGGAAGATTAAACGAATTTATAAATGGAGGAGTTGATAAAATGACGATATATGAAAAAATCGACCGCTACAAGCTGGCCATTGATGAAAAGCGTCCCTTTGAAGGTCATTTGCTTCATGAAATTAAAAACTACTACCGGATAGGCCTTACATGGTCCAGCAATGCCCTCGAAGGGAACACCCTCACTCTAAGTGAAACAAAGATCCTCCTGGAAGACGGACTGACTGTCGGAGGGAAGCCTCTTCGGGATACATTCGAAGCCCTGGGGCATGCAAAGGCTTATGATTTCATGTTTACATTGCTTAATAGTTACCAAATAACCGAAGAAGACGCCCTTACAATGCACCGGATGTTCTATACAGGTATTGATGCCGAGGAAGCGGGAAAATACCGCAGTCGCCCAGTCTTTATAACCGGCTCAAAATATGAAGTATGCCCAGTAGAACGGATAGAAGAGGAAATGAAAAACTTATTCCAGTGGGCATGCTCCGCGCGTAACAAATACCATCCGGTCCAATTTGCCGCCCAGCTGCATAAGCGGTTCGTATTTATTCATCCTTTCATAGATGGAAATGGGAGAGTTGCTCGGTTGCTGATGAATACGGCGCTTATTCAAGACGGTTATATGCTGGCCATAATTCCGCCGGTCTTGCGACATGAGTATATTAGCTTACTGGAGCGGGCTCATGAAGATGATCAACCTTTTATGGACTTTATTGCCGAACGCGTTCTTGAGTCTGAAAAGGAAATTATGAGGTTATTGAATATCCCTTTTCCTCATCTATCCTAAAATAAAATAAGAGCGATATCTGTCCGTTAAGATTCCGCTCAAAATATACCCAGTGGTAATATTTAAGCCATTCCGCGTTTATATGAAAAAGAGAGCCTCTACCGGGATAAAGTCCTGGAGGCTCTCTTTGTGTTTCTGGTGTAGCTTTGATGTCATTGTCCTATTGTATGACATGGAAGAGCTATGGCCGCTAATATTCACTTGGGAAGAGGATTGTTGTCGCAGATCTATCCCATTCGGTAATAATCCAGATCTTTCCCTTGCTGGTCTCATATGCGGCCAGTATCCGCTCGCCTGTCCTGGCTGCCATATCATTCAGATCTTTATCCTCTTGACAAAGGTCTCCCCAGTCATATTTCCGGTACCGGTTAAAGGCTGCTATGACTTCTTGAGCAAATGCCGGGTTTTCCTTCATTTCATCAGCTACACCTTTTATTGCGAGTATCGTTCCATATTCCATGGGGTTTCTCCGCTTGCTTTAGTTTGTATTCATGTTAATACGATCAGCTCACCTGGTTAAGGCATACCAGGTGGGTAAATTCAGGACCAGCTCCAAATACGTTGGCGTATTTAATAACGTTCAGCGGATGAGGAGGTGGTTATCCTGATCATTGCTATTAATTACACCGTGGAATACGACGAGGCCCGCAAGGTTTATAAGATCCGGAATAAAGATGCTCCATTTTGCCCGGACTGCGGCCAGCTGCTCTCCGGATATGATACAAGAGCTCGCCATGTCGTTGATAGTTCGGGCCAGATCTGCTGGTACCGACTGCGCCGGTTAAAGTGTCTATGTTGCGATAAACTGCATCTTGAGCTTCCGGATTTTATGGCTCCTAAAAAGCATTATGAAGCCAGGCTTATAGAAGATGTTATGGCTGGCCGATCGGATTCTTGCCCGGCTGATGATTCGACAATCCGAAGATGGAAAAAAGGAAAATACCCACCCAGTTTGCCTTAATAACCCGGAGCTTCTGTAGTATTTTTGTAGACAAGCCAGTTGAAAGGAGTGATAAACCATTGGAAACAGAATTTTTAAAAAAATAGCTGTCTCATTCGGTATAGCTTTAGCTTTGTTTGTAGCCGCAGTAATCGGTTACAATTTTAACGATGCGAGCTTGTCCTTACCTGGAGACTCTGTGAAGACATTCTCCGATGTAGATGTATCATCGAATAACAGTGGCGCCCCTGGTATGATCACAATCCCAGGTTACAAGCATATCACTATGAAAGCAGGCCAGAAGGTTCAGAAGGTAGAGCTCGGTAATCCAAAACAAAATAACTGTTATATGTCAATTGCTATTAAGCTCCCAGATGGGACGCAGCTTTATGAGTCAGGTTTGCTTGAACCCGGACAGGTCCTTACCTCTATTGAAATCTCCCGAGAGCTAAAATCCGGGATTTATGAAGGGGCAATCCTGAGCTATTCATGCTATGACATGGAGGAAATAAAAGAGCTAAATGGTGCTGTAACTATTTTTGATTTGGAGGTTATGCCATGAATAAAAGAGTTTTGTCTGTATTAATAGCCATCATCCTGGTGTGCAGTGTTATGCCAATAGAAGCACTTGCAAGCCAGACATCTGGAAGTATGACCGTTTCCTATACCTATACTTTCACACCTGATTATACAATAAATATCCCCGCTTCAATCTCTATCAATGATAGCGAAGTTATTACATTCACGGCTGAAAAAATGGATATTGGATCTGATAAGGAAGTCCATATTAAAATCGACGGTGAAGCTACATATGAAAACGGCGGAAATTTTTATCTTTATAAAGATAAAGGGACAGAAAACGAGTCAAAAATACCTTGCTCTATTTTGCGCTCAAATCCATCTGGAAGTATTGGATGGACTAAAATTAACGGCTTGAGCAACGAGGATGTAGCTTGGTTTAGAGATGGTGATACAAATGTGAGAGGTTACGGAGCTCTTAAATTTATACCAAATGTCCCCAGCGGCTCTCCCTATGGAACATATACAGGAACGGTCTATTTTAAGATTGAGCTCATTGATAAAAGCTAATTAATTCATAAAAGCATGTTAGTAGTAGAACCCTGGAAAAACCAGGGTTTTTGTTTTCTTGCTTACTCTATAAAATATATTTTAGGCGCGTATTTCCCCTTTATTTTGAATTTTAACTCCAACATGGGTATTTACCTTACCTACTTTAAATTCGCTCCGTACAAGTCAAATCTGGCCGTTTCTCGCCTGCATTTTTGATATGGACATGTCCGTCCAAACAAGTAAAGCAAAAGAGCGGATTTTATTCCGCCCTTTTACTTTTTAAGGCTAAGCCTAATACGGCTCTTTGAAGATTTGACTAATACGAGGCATTGCTTTCTCGATGATAGGATCCTCAAATGGTCTTGGAGCCATTCTATCGGTTCCCTCTTCGAGATATGGAGCATACTTTACTTCAGTAGTAATTGCCGGTTTTATTGTTACGGTCTTGCCTATTCGCTCGGATGCAGATTGCGGTCTCCAACTTAAGCGCAGGTTTCCACTGCGATTTGCAGGCGGTTCACCTGGTGCTGAAGCTCTGTATAATTGCCCACCTCGCAATTTATGGCCATAATCTTTAAGCAAGCTCTTTGTTTGCTTTGTCATCCTGCTGCCATATGTGCCAGGCTTCTTATAAACCTTACCGGAACGCTCTCCTCGAAGGACAGTTAAAGCTGAATTCCGGAGCTCGTTGGCTGCACGAAACGCTCTTGATTTGGCTTGATAAGTTATTTCCTCCACAATCTCATTAACAGCGCCCTCTAAATCAATCTTCAAGCTTCAGCCACTCCTTTCACCGGCATATTTGCAAAAATGCGGGCCAGTCTTTCTGCCAGCTCGTCTCCGATGTCGTCAGTCATTTCGCGGATATAAGCCTTCAGTATGGCCACCACTTTGTTTTCATCGGTGTTGTCTCCGCCGCCTTCAATCGTGAATTTAGGCTCTGCCTTGACTTCTACCTTGATGGTGATGTTCTGGCCGGCCTTTCCGGTTGCGGAGGCTACCGGGATTTCGTCCGGTTCCTCTCCTACGATTCCGCCGTCTTCATAGGCCCTTACGCCAAGAAGCTCACCGGTCCGCTGCCATAAATCAAGGCCTCTTTGCCTCTTGCTTGGGCTTAACGGGATAATTCCTTCAGCTCCGTCCTCGGCCACGATGCCCATGTGCGGCTTTGTCATAATGCCGCCGTATGCATGTTCGAGGACGCTGCCTTTGCCCTGGCTGGTCGTCAGGCCGGTTTCTTTCGATCCTTTTTGACCCAGGCCTCCGAGCCAGTCTTTGAAGCTCTGCCACTTGTCGCCGATCCATTCACCGATGCCACCGAGCTTTTCGCCTACCCATTCCCATGCCCTGGTTGCTCCGGTCTTGATGGGTTCCCAGACTTTCTGTTCAAACCATCCCGACACTCCGGACCAGGCTTCGCTTATGGCATTCTTTGCTGCTGTGAACTGATCTCCCAGCCATGCTCCTGCTGTCTGCGCTGCGCTTTTCACCGGCTGCCAGACCGATTCATCAAACCAACCTGAAACAGCTCCCCAGGTCTCGCTTACCCAGGTCTTGGCCTCGCTCCATCTTTCGCTTACCCACTGGCCTGCTGCCTGGGCTCCTGTTTTGACCGGTGTCCATATTGACTCTTCAAACCATGTTGAAAAGTCGGACCAGCGCTCGCCTATCCATGTTCTTGCCTCGCTCCATCTTTCGCTTACCCACTGGCCGGCGGCTTGGGCTGCATTGCTTACCGGGGTCCATATCGATTCATCAAACCACCCGGAGAAATCACTCCATTTATCTCCGATCCAATCTCTTGCCTCGCTCCATGCTCCTGCTGCGATGTTAATTGCTGAAATACCAACGTCCTTTGTCGGGGTCCATATCGAAGTTTCGAACCATTCACTGAACCCGCTCCACTTGTCACTGATCCATGATCCGGCGTTTGAGGCTCCTGTCTTGATGGAGTCCCATGTGTTGCTTGCCCATATCTTGGTATTTTCCCAGAACTTTGATAAAGCTCCGTCTTTGTCCGTTGCGTCAGATAGGGCTTTGCCGGCTTTATCTCCGGTTAAAAGCGCCGCTGCGCCGCCTATTCCTGCACCGATTAAAGTTCCAAGTCCAGGCATGATTGCAGTACCTATTAAAGCACCTGTTCCGACCATACCTGCTTTGGTTCCTGCGGTTACATACTCATCTTTAGCAACTTTGTTATTGCCTGCTTTGCTTGCTTTTATTCCCTGATAAACATCAATTCCTGCGCTACCAAGTCCGAGGATCCCGCCTATAATTCCGGCTATCCCTGCGGCGCCTGCAGCTGCAGCTCCGCCGGCAGTTGTTGCTCCGCTTCCGAGTGCTACTCCTAACTTGGCCAGGCCTGTTGTTAATGCGCCTCCGGACGCTACGTATGTGCCATTAGCAAGCTTCACAGTATTTATAGCATTTCCTGCCGCTCCCGCGGCGCCCGGTAAAGCAAGAGGCGATCCTCCTCCAGGAAGCTTCGGTATTGTCGCGGGTCCTCCTCCAGGTAAGCTTGGAATGTTGTTTATGATTTTGCCCCCACTTCCACCTTCTCCAATCGTTGGGCCATTGATGTAAACTACGGAGGCCGTAACGGCCATAGTGGAAGTTATGAAGCTGTCAGGGACAAGAGATCCTGTTGCTGCAGGTACTCCATCTTTGCTCCCTTTTCCAAAAAGGTTAAATAAACCTTTCCCGGCCTTACTTCCCAGCTTAAAAACACCTGTTCCAAGTTTAAAGATACCTGTAAGTAGCGGCCATATTTTAGCAATTCCTAACCCTATTGCGCCGGCAGACAGCCAGGATGTACTGCTTGGCTTCTCTCCTCCTGGAAGCAGCGTTCCTGCGTCCTTAAATACGCCTTTGATAGCGTTCAGGATTGCCTCTCCTACCTTCTTGCCGTCAAATCCCCGTGTAAAACCTTCAGCGAATGAAGCGCCTATGCTGGTTCCGTCCTCTACGGCACCCCTGGCGTCAATTCCGAGTATGGCCAGCAATCCTGCGGAGAGTGCAGTTCCTATTCCTTCGCCGATTTTGCTGGCTTTGTCTGCAAGCCAGGCCTTACCGGTTGAATTCCACCACTCGTTGAATGGCTGCGCTATGATCTTATCCCAGGCTATCTTCAGCTTTTCTCCGAAGTTCTTGGCGTCTTTCCATTCCTGGGAGTTAACCATGCGCTGTATGCTATTTCTCAAGGCATCCACTCTGGCCATTACCCACTTGGAGATATTTGCTCCGGCTTTCTTCCAGGCCTCTCCCCATTGAGCGATGATATCCTGGTTCTCGTCTATCCAGGTAGTGATCTTTTCAAGTCCTGGCTTTACGCCTTCCCACAAGCCTTGTCCCCAAGGCCTCAAGAGTGAGTTTTGGAGAGTGTCTTTAAGGGTTGAGATCATACCTTTGGCCGTCCTGGATTGGTTGTCCATCATTCCGCCGAAGCGCTTATCCATGCCTCGTAACAATGCATCGATAACTTTTGCCGCTTCTATGCTCTCTTTACCGATGTTCGCTATCTGCTCTCCGGTGAGGCCGAGCTCTTCCTGCAGGATCTGGTTAGCCGGCACGCCGAGTTCCTGGAGCTGCAAGAGCTCTTCTGTCTGCGCTCGCCCTTTGGCCTGCATCTGGCCGAGGGCCCTGGTGATTCTGTCTATTCCTTTGGAGCCGGCTCCCAGGCCGCTGGCCGTATCGCCTATGGTTTTCAGCATATCCAGCACCTTATCCGCTTCAAATCCGAAGGCCATTAGCAGCTTACTGCTGTTGATCAGTTCCGGAAATTCAAACGGCGTTTTGTTCGCAAACTCTGACGCTTCCTTCAGGAACTGCTGGGCCTTCTCGGCGCTTTTTAGCATGGTCTCAAATGCAATCTGTGTCTGCTCAAAGTCAGCGGCTATGTCCATTGGTTTATAAATGCCAGCAAATGCGCCGGTGGCCCCGAGTATAGCTCCCTGGATGGAAGTCGCAAAGTTCCATAGGCTTCTCAATGGTGCCGTGGCCAGATCGATTACTTTCATCGTAAAACTGAACGTCTTACCCGCTATGCTGCGTGCTTTTGATGAAACTTTACCGACAATGCTTGACGCCCTATCCAGCGCGTCAAGGACGATCTGGTATTTTGTTTTATTCATCTGCTCCAGCCTTTCCTGGGTCCTTTGACTTGCTTTATCAAAGGCATTCAGCTTACTTTTAGCCTGGGACACTCCAGGATCTGTATTATCCTTGATGCTTATTGGTATCTCAATTCTATAGACGTCACCCATAGTTATCCTCCTTTCTGAATTATTTTAATTAATTGCATGGGTTTTAGAAGGGAGGAGCTCTGCCACAGTAAAGGTAACTGCTAACTAATGCACTTATATAGCCTTTTCCCTTTAACTTTCCGCTTTTCACGTTATCCCTCCTTTCTGCTTATAGCTTCCCGGACTATTTCTCCGAGCTGATTTCTGGCTTGATTTCAGTCAAGCAAAAGTCCAGAATATCACATATTTGCTTTAGTGCAGCGGTTATATATCCTTCGTTCATTGGGCTGCCTATTTGAATGCTGTTAAGGAGCTCTTTGGCTTCTTTTAGCTTGTCCAAGGCTTTCTCATGTGGCGTCTTTTCAGCAGCCTTTCTTGCTGCAGCTTCCCTTTCCTCTTGCTGCCGCTGTAGCTCCTGGCGTTGTTTTTGCTTTTCGATGTACTTAGCTCTTTCCTCATTTCTAACTTCTGCAGTAGGGAAAAACATTGTCTTCACCTCCTTCCAAATTCTTCAGTTAACTTTTTTGTTATTGCCTCCTGGAGTTTAGCTTTTATAAAAGCCGGACTTTCCTCTTCAGGGAGCAACTCAATCCCGCCGATACCATATAAAATTACCGTCAGGTCCCTTACGCCTCTGTCTATGTCCTTGAATAATGTCCTTCTGTTTATGTTAAATCGTGCCGCCGTTTTATAGCTATCCAGAGGATTTTCTGCAAAATAGAAACAAAGCAATTCGTTATACACTCTGGTTTTTTCACCTTTAGCTATCTCCCTGTATATCTTCATCGCTTGTATAAGTACCGCTTTCTCCTCTGGGCTTGACTTACCATCCCTATATCTTTGCAAGGCCTGTTTTACAGCTTTCTGCCGGGCTTCAACCATGATACTTGAACTGTCTTCCTGCTCAATTAATTCCTGAATGTTAAATGCCATTTCACATCCCCCTTGGTTATTGTTATATGAGTTTGAGAGCCTCGTCCTCAAAGCTAATAACAACGCTCTCTGGATTTGAGAATTCACTTATACGTCTAAACTGGTAAACTTCCCCTAATTCTTGAATGGATTCTGATTTACGCAGTTTATTGAAAGCCGAGCATCTTATATCCCATGTAAGCCACCTTTCCCATCCCATGATCTCACATATCTCTGTAATGGTTTTTTCTTCATAATACCGGTAATGTATGTAAATCTGTTCTCTTGGCGAAAGCTTATCTATCTCTTCTCTGACAATAAGCATCATATCGTTTAGTTCGCAATAACTGTATGTATCCGAAGAGGGGTCACAAATAGCATCCTCTAAAGTAAGGTCGTCTCCGTCTTCAGATATGGGTGCATTGAGCGATATCGTCTCAACCTGCCGTTTACCCTTAAATCCTAATTCAGCGAGGCATGTATTTTTCACGTGATATCCAAGATATGAATTAAAAAGAAGTCCCTTATCAGGTGAAAAATCATTAACGGCCTCTAAAACCGCAAAGTAACCGCACTGAAGTAAGTCTTCCGGCTCTGCTAAACTGTTCTTGCATAGAGGGAAATACCGGCTTATGAGCTTGAAAAGCAGTGGCTTCACTGCGAAATACAATTTATGCAGGCTTTCTATATCTCCCTGCGCGGCCATGGCCGCCAACTCCTCATTTGTCACTTGTAATAACCCCCTCTCCGTGATAGAATATTAAAAAATATGTTAATATTTGGCTAAACGGAGCGGGAGCTGTTTATAATGCTCTCGTTTTTATTTTTGTTTGTTAGCAACCATAGTCTTATTTCTCCTTATCTATTGACCGTGAATAGAAATAATAATCTTCTGCTCGTTTGAAGCCTGCAAGCATATCTCTCTTACTTTCTGCTCCCGGCGAGCTGGCCGCTGGTTGCTGATTGTTCCCGTCAAAATACTTGCTATTGATTCCATTCAGCGGTTCCTCCTTGTATTCATCATCCCATCTTCCCTCGTTCAGCCAGGTTTTTGGGTTTGGTATATATCTGCCGTTTTCTCTCTGCCATTGCCACGTTGCTTTAGCTCTTCCTATGGCCGTCATGATCTTGTCAAACAGTTCTGTATCAGGCTTGACCTTTTTCCAGGCGTTCCATGCTGCCTTCTTGCCTACTTTCTTTGGATATGCGGTCCAGAATTCATTAAATCTCTTTTCCTGAAGGCTTGGATCCGCCACGTCACTCTCTTCTTCAAGATCACGGTTTATGTTAAGGTTACGGTTAAGGTTACGGTCACGGTTACGGTTACGGTTAGGGTCGGATGTCCCATTGTCTTGTCCTATGGAATGTCCATAGTCTTGTCCCGCGGACTGTCCCGCGGACATTCCGCTATCATTATCACTTTGACGTTGTTTCCTTTTTCGTTCAGCCTCTTTAGCCCGCTTATCGAGTGCTTTATACCATTGATCCTGCCATACATCCCAGTCATGCAGAATAAAATGACCATCATCAGCAACATCAATCCATCCAGTAGAGATGAGACTTTCCAGAAGATGTTCTGCTGCTTCATGTGCAGATTGTCCCGCGGACTGTCCGCGGTACATAATGCCGTCAGCTATATCATCAGCTGTTGCACTAAGAATATTTCCATCTCGATCAGCATTATTAAGGCCCCATAACCACAGTGTAACGAGTATTCCAATCGCTTCATGCCTACTGCATTGAAGCTGGCGAGCTAATGCTCTGGTTTTTGGGTGATCTCGCACACCTTCATGAGCGCTTACCCATGCCATACTCACCACCTCCTCTCTCTTTACCTTCTATTGCTCTGCTTCTTCCTTCCGGGTAAGCGGATTATGCTCCGAACGCTTCACATATGTGGCCATCGTTACTGCATCCCTGTTTTGCTTTGCTGAGTTCCTTAATTGCTTGTCGGACCATCGCTTTCTCCTCTGGAGATAGTTCGTCCCGCAGTTTGCGGCAAAATGTTGATTCAGAGCATCCCAGCCACTTCGCAATCTGCCAATGAGCTACGTTTGCACTCTTAGCTTCTCTCCTAATATCAGCGTTGGCTTTACTCATTCTACATCCTCCTTTGCATATAATTGTTGTTGTTGTTATTGACCTTTGAACAGTAATGTTGTATTATGTCTTTAGAATAATTCTTGTTGCTGTTGTTGTCAATTAGGCTAAATGCAATTCAACAATGTTGTTCATTTTTAGAATTTGCGGCTCTGATGCGCCGTTTACTTGCTTATATTGTTAAACGAGGAGGTATAAAATGGGAGAAAGCAAAATCAACAAAACTGAGATGCATGTGCGTAAGTGTTTTTCTGAACGCCTTAAGGGATTACGCAAAGGACGCAAGCTTTCACAGGATGAATTGGGCGCCGATCTTGGCTTGTCTCGCGGCAGTATCAGCTATTATGAAAAACAGAGCCGAACGGCTCCGATAGATGTTCTGTATGTCATTGCGGATTATTTTAATGTGTCTACAGATTTCTTGTTGGGTCTGAAAGATGAACCTGATCCATATGTTAAAATAAATGCTCCCAAAAAGCCTGGAACTTCTCATACGCTTCCAAAAATTTTAGATGATGTCCCAGCTCTGGCAGCTCGGCATTCTGAATTATGGAGTGCTTTTATTCGAACGTCGCTATTGCTCCCTCAGGAATCTGGATTACGGGATAGTCTTTTCACTGCAGTAATGGGGACAATAGATGCTTACATGGTTGCAGCACAATTTCTCCGATCAGGTAAACCCTTATCAGAGTTAATCTCTGCGCTCCAGGATACCAAAGTATCTACCGAGCTTTCTATGTCTATCCTTGTTCAGATCTCTGGCCTTCAGGAGAAAGCGATTAGTGCCAGCCAAGATGATAGGGGAAAAGAATAAAAAATAAGTACCGACTTTTTATCAAGAGTTTATATGAAGGGAGGCGGTTGGTTGCCGGTTTACAAAGATGAAGAGAGAAAAACGTGGTATGTCTGGTTCCGCTACAAAGACTGGGCCGGCGTTGTGCGTCAGCACAAGAAGAGAGGCTTTCAGAAGAGATCTGAAGCTGTCCAGTACGAGCGAGACTTTCTAAAAAAGCAAAGCGGCAGCTGTGATATGAGCTTCGGCTCTATGGTGGAGCTATACATGGAAGATTGTAAATCGCGGCTCCGCTCCACGACATACGAAAGTAAGAAATACCTCATTGAGTCAAAAATACTTCCAACTTTTAAAGATTTACCTGTCAATGCTATAACAGCCGCTACGGTGCGTAAATGGCAGAATGAGCTCCTGGATGATGATGCTGAGTATTCTCCAACATACCTTAAAACGATAAATAACCAGCTGTCGGCCATTTTCAATTTTGCCAAGCGCTATTATGGCCTGAATACAAATCCTGCAGCTGTCGCGGGATCCATCGGTAAAAAGAACGCCGAGACTATGCAGTTCTGGACAAAAGATGAATTTGAGCTTTTTATTGAAGCTGTTTCAGATAAGCCTGCGTCATATGCTATTTTTAATACCTTATTCTGGACCGGTATGCGCTCCGGAGAGCTCCTGGCCCTTACTCTGAATGATATAAATTTCGAAGCTAAAACGATAAGTATAACAAAGAGCTACGCCAGGATTGGAGGAGAGGATGTGATCTCTCTTCCAAAAACTCCAAAGAGCCGCCGGGTAATTACTGTACCGGATTTTCTCCTGGATATTCTGAAGGATTACGCCGGCCGCCTGGTGGACTATGAGCCTTCGGACCGCCTTTTTGAATATACAAAGCACTACCTTCAAAGCGAAATGGACCGCGGGTGTAAGAAATCAGGGGTAAAAAAGATACGTGTTCATGACATCCGCCATTCCCACGCATCGTTATTGATTGAACTGGGTTTTTCCCCGCTGCTTATATCAGAGCGTCTTGGCCATGAGAATGTGGAGACCACTCTGGAAATATACGCCCATTTATACCCCAATAAGCACGGGGAAGTTTCCAGTAAACTGAACGAACTATTTACCCCTAAAATTTTCCAAAAAACAGGCGAAAATCCGGGTATTTCAGAATAATGCTTCCAAATTGCTACCACGGGCAAAAATTAAGCCTCTGAAACCCTTTATTTTACTGGGTTCAGAGGCATTTTGACGTCTATTCCCACTCGATAGTTGCCGGAGGCTTTGATGTTATGTCATAAACTACGCGGTTTGCATCCTCTACTTCACTTGTGATTCTTTTTGAAATTCTGTCAAGTAAATCATGGGGAAGTTTTGCCCATTCGGCAGTCATTGCATCTTCGCTTATTATTGCTCTTACGGCAATAGTATGTTTATATGTGCGTTTGTCTGCAGTTACACCTACGCTTTGAATGTTCGGGAGGATTGCAAAGGCCTGCCACAGTTCTCTATAAAGTCCCGCTTTTTTTATTTCATCAGTTACAATAAAATCGGCTTCTCTTACTATATTGAGTTTTTCTTCGGTTACTTCTCCCAACACTCTTACTCCGAGCCCCGGCCCGGGGAATGGATGGCGATATACTATCTCTTCGGGAATTCCCAATTCAAGCCCTATTTTTCGTACTTCATCTTTAAAAAGTTCTTTTAGAGGTTCTATTAATTCAAAGTTTACATTTTCTGGAAGTCCGCCAACATTGTGATGGCTTTTAACTGCTCCTGCTATTGGGTTTACGCTTTCAATTATGTCAGGATATATTGTTCCTTGAACTAAAAAGTCAATTTTTCCGAGTTTCGATGCTTCTTCTTCAAACACCCTGATAAATTCTTCTCCAACTATTTTTCGTTTCATTTCGGGATCTGTAACACCTTTAAGCTTATCAAGAAAGCGCTTAGATGCGTTAATTGCTATAAGATTCATATGAAACTTATCCCTGAATGTCTTTATAACTTGCTCCGGCTCGTTTTTGCGCATAAGGCCGTGATCTACAAAAATGCACGTCAAATTGTCACCTATTGCTTTATGAACTAAAACTGCCGATACTGATGAATCAATGCCGCCGCTAAGAGCGCAAATTGCTTTTTTATCTCCTACCTTCTCTTTTATAAGATTTACTTGTTCTTCAATAAAAGCCTTGGTAGACCATGTTCCACTGCATTTTGCAATCCCAAATAAGAAGTTATTTAAAATTTCACGTCCACATTGAGTCAAACTTTCTTCAGGGTGAAATTGAATGCCGTAAAGGTTTTTCCCGTTTCCAATTGCTGCAAACTGAGTTTTCTTAGTATGTGCAAGCACTTCGAATTCTTCGGGAAGTGAACTGGGTAAATCGCCACTGTCCATTACAACTGTTATCTTCCCATCGATGCCTTGAAATAAACCCTTTGGCATGTCTATAATAAGTTCTGATACACCACTTTCCCAGCTGCCAGATGCTTCGATTTTTGCACCAAAGGTCTTTAGCATTAGCTGCATTCCGTAGCCTATAGCCAAGACCGGGATATCGCTTCTAAAGATATTTTCATCGCAAAAAGGTGCATTCTCACTATAGACGCTCATCGGCCCCCCGGCTAAAATAATTGCTTTGGGCTGCTTTTCTAATATTTTTTCCAGCGAAGTTGAATATGGTAGTAATTCACAATAAACCTGAGCTTCTCTTACTCGCCGTGCCACCATCTGGGCATATTTACCACCAAAATCAAGGATTATAACTGTTTCCCTTGCACGTTCCATGCTATCCCCTCCAAAAGATTTTACCTTTTTCACTCAACAATTATCCCACAAAATCTTATATTTTTCCATGAAATTTTGGCTCTAACATATATTTTTTTATTTCTATTTTACTTATATATTTATATGTAATTCTTTTGCCATTATATCATAGATTTTAAACTTCTGATTTGCCTTATCTTGGATGACGGATTGTTTTTGTCTCTAAATACAACAAGTGTCGTAAGTATCTTGCCACGTTATTCTTATACCTTCGCTCGGTTTGTTTTTATGCTGTAACTTGCTACAAACCATCCTAAAAAAATTCCTATGATATAGCCAATTATTGTAAATATCCTGGGAACATTATTTGTGAAATATATAAAACTTCCTGCACATCCGGTAACTATTACTCCAACGAGCATGGAGGTGCACACTGCCACCCCAAACTTGAAAAATGTTTCTATTGTCTCAAATTCTAGAGTTTCGCCGCTTCTCTCCAATTTATTGCGGTCAAACAATAGTTTTGCTGCAACAAGCATTATTATTGCTGAAATAATATGAAATACAATAGGCACCTCTTTAATGTTGCTTAATATCCCCGGCATAGTATATGACCCAAAAATATTTAAAAACTCGTCAATTACAGCTATGCGATATCCCCACATCGCCATATTCATATACAGCAATCCTGTAAAACCTATGGGGAATATGAAAAATATAATAGTCAAAACCAACTGGGATATTGAAGTACCTGTCAAACTTGCAAAAAGCAGTGAGAAACTCAATACAATAAATAATCTAAAGGCATCTGCTCCAAACCAGGACATTACCATACCTGCTGAGTAAAAATCCCTTAAGCCCTTGGAAAGCCATAGAGCTGCTACCATTATCGCTGCATTTATTAAAAACGGCAAAATTACATTTGCAAAAGCTATTACGGCTTTATTAAAAAATATTTCTGTACGGCTAAATGGCATAGTCGCAAGTATTTCGAATGTCTTTTTTCGCTTTTCCTCTCCAAATAGAAGCGCCGCAGCTGCCATGGGTGTAAAAACTACTAACATTGCTTCCATACCTGATAGTTGTTTAAATTTATCTTGCAAAAGATTCTTTAACTCGGCTTTGTATCCATCTATATCAAAGCCCGCATACCATTCCGGGTGTTTTTCCATTTCTTGAATTGTTCTTTGATAATTGTTGTATGTATTTATCACACCTAAAGTCATTGTAAAAAATAATATGCCTGCTACCGCAAAGCACAGCCATTTAGTCATTTTCCAGTCCTTTTTCAGCAAAGCCTTATTAAAGGGCAATGTCTGTAAAGTCATAGCCTTCAACTCCCATCTTGTATATAAAAATCTCTTCAAGAGACATATCTATCGTTTCTAATAAAATAGGATTGCATTTTTTGATCGCATCTATTACCGCATCAAGATTATCCTTCACTACTATTTGATGTATTTTGCCGATGGTTTCTATTTTTAGTATATGTTCATTGCTCTTTATCTCTTCCGGAAACTCACCTTTAAACGCAACTTGAATCTTTCTCACATTACTTTTAAGGTTTTCAACACTATCTTCCAACAACATCTTACCTTCATGGATAATGCCAATATGGTCGCAAATTTGCTCCAATTGCCCCAAATTATGGCTTGAAATCAAAACAGTAGTTTCATTTGCGCTTACTTCGTCGACAATTAAGTTTAAAACCTTTTGTTTAACAACAGGATCTAAGCCCGATGTGGGTTCGTCCAATATAAGTATATTGGGCATTATAGATAAGCTCAAAAGTATGGCAAGCTGCGTTTTCATGCCTTTTGATAAATATTTGATTTTTTTATTGCCGTCGAGTTTGAAAAGTTTCATTAATTGAATATATCTTTTATCATTCCAAAACGGGTAAGTATCCTTATAAAACTCGACTATCTCACCGATTTTAAAGGAGGGATAGAAATACTGATAATCCGATACATAGCCTATTCTGGACTTTATATTAGTATTATCTTTGATGTTCTCGCCCGAGATTAGAACTTCACCTTTTTCCGGTTTATATATATCTACTAAGTTTTTTATCAAGGTTGTTTTGCCTGCCCCATTAGGTCCTATCAAACCATATATCGAACCGCTTTTTATCCTAAGGTTTATGTCATCTAGGATCTTTGTTCCTCCTAAAGATTTATCTAAATTTTTAACTTCAATCATTTTTATGCTCTCTCCTCCATTTCCTCAGCTAATCCTTGAATGAAAGCCATAAGCTCTTCTTTGCTAAACCCCATATACAAGGCTTCAATGATGCCCTTTCTAAACGTTTTTTTTAGTTCTTCCATTTTGCTACTGTCTTTTTTTGGTTTATATTCTTTTGAGATAAATGTCCCTTTCCCTTGAATTGTAACTATTACCCCTTCTCTCTCTAATTCTTTATATGCCTTTTGAACAGTGTTTGGGTTTAAAGTCATCATTTTAGCCATATCTCTAATAGATGGCAGCTTTTCCCCCGGTTCAAATAAGCCCTTCAATATACCTTCTTTTATATTGTTTACAATTTGCGCATAAATAGGCGTGCTGCTGGTTACATCAATATAAATCAATTTTTCACCTCCAACGGCATTATGTATATAGTGTACTATGAGTATTAATACATTAGATACATAGTAACTTATAAAAAAAATAAAGTCAAGGTTTGTCCCTGACTTTTATTCTTGCTCCTGTATTTCTATTTTTTTAATATCCGGGTGGCCGTTAAAGGATAGAAACTTTTTATCCCAGAAACCGCCTGTCATCCCGAAAATAGTTTCAAAATAGTTTCTCTGCTTTATATCTTAAAAGCTATTTGTCATCCTGAACGCAGCAACAGATCTTTGGAGGGATTCTTCGTCTAGTTTTCTGTATGACTATAGTAAGATACAAAAAGAGCTGTCGCTTTGCAAGATTATTTTCCTTGCAGTGCAACAGCTCTTTTATAGACATTCCTTAAATATTGTTTTTCGAACTTAATGTAACTTCTTCTTGCTCTATGCTCTTGATTAGTTTTTTAAGTGTTTCCGAAGCATCGCCAAGCAGTAAATGCACATGAGGTAATTCATATAGGGAATTGTCAACTCCCGAATAGCCCGGCTTTGTATCTAAATTACATACAATAACACTTTTTGCCTTATCTACTTCCAGCACCGGCATTCCATATATAGGGGTGCCCTCAGCGGTGTTGGCTGCAGGATTTATTACATCACACGCTCCGACTACAAGCACTACATCTGTTTCGGCAAATTCCGGGTTTATGGCATCCATCTCGCATAATTTTTCGTAAGGCACATCCACTTCTGCCAAAAGCACATTCATATGGCCGGGCATACGGCCTGCCACCGGATGTATAGCAAACTTTACTTCCTTGCCTTGGGACTCCAATAAGTCATATAATTCTTTTACATAGCTTTGTGCTTGTGCTATAGCCATTCCATAGCCTGGAACAATTATGACCTTTTTTGCTTCTTTTAAAAGTTGTGCAGGAGTTTTTTTATGTTCAGGCGATTCTTCATTTCTTTTTACAGCTGTTATTTTCCCTTCAGATTTCTTTGCTTGTGCTGAGTTATTTAATTGTGATCCCTTTAAAATATCGACCAGTGATCTATTCATGGCGCTACACATAATCTGTGTAAGTATCAAGCCGGAAGCACCTACAATGGCTCCGACTGCTACTAAAAGCGGATCCCCTATCGTAAAGCCGCAAATAGCTCCTGCAAGTCCTGACAGAGAATTTAAAAGCGATATTGTAATCGGCATGTCAGCGCCGCCGACCCTAATAGCAAAGAATACACCGTAGGTTAATGAAAGTAAAGCAGTAACAATAGAAAAAGTTCCGGAATTTGCTGCATTCGAAAATAAAGCAAGGATTATAAATACAGCAACAGCTAATAAGATACTATTTGAGATTTGATTGTGCTTTTTAAGAATTATAGGTTTTTGGGATATTTTTCGCGCAAGTTTTGCTGCTGCCACCAGGCTTCCACTTAACGTTATTGCTCCTACTGCTAACGCCAACTGGCTTGTGATTCTGGAAAAAGTTGTCATATAGGGGTACTTTTCATAAATTTCTACAAGTGCAACTAGGGCAGAAGCTCCCCCTCCAAGACCGTTTAATAGGGCTACCATTTGAGGCATCTCAATCATCTTAACCCTTTTAGCAATTGCGTAGCCGATAACCCCTCCAAGGAGAATCGCAATCCATAAAAGAGGCATGTCTATGATGCCATTATATATAAGCACAACTATAATAGCGACAAACATAGCTATTGCCCCTATCCTGTTGCCTAGAACTGCAGTTTTGGGTGAGCTCATCAATTTAATTCCCAGAAGAACCAGAGCTGATAAAACAACAGAAATAACTTCGTAAGTTCCTATCATGGGCACACCTCTCTTTAACTTTTAAACATTTTTAGCATTCTGTCGGTAACAAGAAACCCTCCTATAAGGTTGATCGCTGCAAGTACTATGGCAATAAATCCAAGCAATTTACTTGATAGCGATACAGCAAACGCTGTCGAAACCAACGATCCAAGTATCGTTACACCTGATATTGCATTTGTACCTGACATCAGGGGAGTATGAAGCAGGGAAGGGACTTCTTTGATAACTTTATATCCCAGGATGCCGGCAACCACAAAGACAGTTATAAGAAATAGTTCCTTCAATTTGCCTCACCCTTTCTATATTGCAAGAACTTCACGTGCCCCGACATGATACAAATTCCCGTCCTTAGTCACTAAACTCGAAGCTATAATTTCATCATCTGTATCTATTATTATTTTGCCGTCTTTGACAAACGATGCAATAAAATTATATATATTATGAGCGAACATCCATGTTGAACTTATAGGCACCATTCCCGGGATATTTTTTGTTCCATCTATGCTTACACTATATTGAACTATAAGTTCTCCTCCTTTAGTCAGCTCACAATTTCCTCCCTGATCAATGGCAACATCCACAATAGCAGATCCTGGTTTCATCTGTTTTACCATTTCTTCTGTAACTAAGACCGGAGCTAATCTTCCAGGGACTAATGCTGTTAATATTAAGATATCAGATTTTATGACATAATCCTTTATAGATTCTTGCTCTTTTAAAATCCATTCCTTTGGCAAGGACTGAGCATATCCGCCTTCACCTATAGCAACGTCAGCCGGAACACCTGTTTCTACAATTTTTGCACCTAGGCTTTTTGCATGTTCCGCCGCCTCTGGTCTGATATCGGCAGCATAGACTACTGCTCCAAGCCGTTTAGCCGTTGCTATCGCCTGCAATCCGGCTACACCTGTTCCAATTACCATGACCGTTGAAGGTTGTATCATTCCAACAGCCGTACCTATCATAGGAATAAACTTAGGCAGGCGGTCAGCTGCCATCAAAACACTTTTATAACCTGCCACTGTGCTCATCGATGTCAGGGCATCCATAGACTGTGCTCTAGAGATTCGGGGAATGCCGTCAAGCGTTAAACTAATGACTCTTTTCTCCATAAGTTTTTTTACCATTTCATGATTGGAAGGAGCTGCTGGGTGCAAGAATGTTATTAAAACCTGTCCTTCATGCATTAAATCCACTTCATGCACACCCAACTCTTCATTAAATAATGGCTCTTTAACTTTTAGTATTATATCTGATTCGGTATATAGTTGTTGTATATCCTCGATGATAACTGCTCCAACTTTCTCATATTCGGCATCAGCAAAATACGACCCGACTCCCGCTCCCTTTTCGACAAAAACTTTAGCGCCACCATCAGTTAGTTTTTTTACCGTTTCGGGAATAGCAGCTACTCGCCTTTCTCCATTCATTATTTCTTTCGGTATACCAAAATATAATCCTTTAAATTGACTGCTAGACATTATGAGACCCCCTTATTGATATTTAAAATGCTTTGCTTATATATTTAATTTGCAAGAAACATGCCATAAAGTTTTAAAAGTTCCGTAATATTATAATGCGCTTGACGATGCTCTAAATTGCTGTTCTAGTGCAGTTTTCTGAGGTTTATTATAAAAACCGTTTTTTTAAAATCGTTTATATAAAAACATATGGTAACTTAAGTTACCATATATTAGTTTCGAGCGGTAGTTTTTGTTACCTGATTATACAGGAATTAGCAAAGTTAATTCAAAAGGAACGATTTAATCCCAAATTTCAGAAGTTATTTAGTTATTTGTAAAAAAATATGGTAACTTAAGTTACCATATGTCGCAAAATCAGCATTATTCAATATTATATTTCTTCATCTTTTTAATCAAGGCAGGGTGTGATATCCCTAAAGCTTTAGACGCTTTTCTAATAGAGCCATGTTTAGATAAGGCTTCACTTATTACTTTGCTCTCAAGCTGTTCGACGATTGTTTTAAGGGGCACATCCTCCATTTCCGGTAATTCAAGCTCATTATGTCCTTCAAAGTGGAGGTTGTCTATGTCGATTATTCTTCCAGGCGTAAGATTTACGGCTCTTTCTATCAAGTTTTGCAGCTCTCTTACATTGCCGGGCCAATCATAATTTACAAGAAATGCCATCGCTTTTGCTGTAAGGGTTTTAGGCGGTTTCCCGAGAGAATTGACATATCTTGAAAGAAAATATTCGGCAAGAAGGGGAATATCCGCTCTACGTTCTCTAAGAGATGGTATTGTAATGGGAACAACATTTAAGCGATAATAAAGATCTTCTCGAAACTCACCTTTTTGAACCATCTTTTCTAAGTTTCGATTAGTTGCTGCAATTATTCTTACATTAATTGGCTTTTCTTTATAACCGCCTATTCTCCTGATTTTCATTTCTTGTATGACTCTGAGCAATTTCGCCTGAGTGCTTAAAGAAAGATCGCCTACTTCATCCAGAAATACAGTTCCTTTATCTGCTATTTCAAGCAAGCCCGCCTTGCCGCCTTTTTTGGCTCCGCTAAAGGCGCCCTCTTCATAGCCGAACAGCTCGCTTTCCAATAGTGTATCAGGTAGCGCTGCGCAATTTACAGGATAAAATGAGAATTTATTTCTCGGACTTGCAAGATGAATAGCTTTTGCAAAAAGTTCCTTACCTGTTCCGCTCTCACCTAGAATCAAAATAGTGCTGCTTCCCTCAGCCGCAAGTCTTGCCCTGAAAATCGCTTTCTTTAGCGCGCTGCTTTCTCCTAAAATAGAACTGAAGGGATCGTCTTTTGGCGCATCAGGCACAGTACATCTTACTTCTTCAACCTTTTTTATGTTGGGAATTGGCGCAAGATCAAGCATTATCTTCTTTTTTATTTCTTCATTTTCACATTCCAGCTCAAAGTACATTAGATTTGGTAAAACTTCCAATGCCAAAATACTAATATTATACTTTGCTATAATCCTGCTGGTATCATAAACCATGCCGGTTCTATCTTCGAACTCAATCCGCAGCCTGAAAGCCCCCACCGTATCCACCACCAATTAACATAATATGTCGCTATATACATTCTATCGTAAATGCAAGTTTTATTCCAGTTAGGGAGGCTTTAAGGCAGCCGGCTTTTAATTAATTTGGTAAAAGATCTACTTCCATTAAAGGGTCGCCTGTGCTAATATTTCTATTCTCTGTAATTTCCATCGAAGCTATTTTATCTTTCTCCGGCAAAATTATCGGCGTTTGTAAAAGGTAACCGCTATTTTTAATGAAATCTATGTCAAATTCTACAATCGCATCACCAGCTCTTACTTTTTGGCCTTCTTTTACTAAAATCTTAAAGCCTTTTCCATTTAAGTTCACTGTATCAAGGCCTATATGGACTAAAACTGCAAGGCCTTCCTTCGACTCAAAAACAATAGCATGGCCTGTGGGAAATAGCTGCTTTATTTTTCCGTCAAAAGGTGCTACCACTACTCCTTCTGAAGGTTCGATGGCAATCCCGTCGCCTACCATCTTATTTGCAAAAACTTCATCTTTTACTTCGGCAAGATCTATAATTTTTCCGCTTACAGGAGCCATTACAGTAACAGATTTATTTGTTTTGCGGTTTCTATTTGCGAAAACAAGTCCAAACACCTGAATCCTCCTTATACACTACCAAAATCTTAGTTTTTATCTAATTCATTTAATGAATCTTTTATTCTTTGAATGTGCAAAGCTAAATACCCTATCTCGTCTTCCGTCGGTGATTTTCCCAGTCTTTCTCTTATATATTCAGCAAGTTTATTTGCAATACTATAGCTGTCGGCAAATTCACTTTTTATTTTTTTAAGCAAGGGATTTTTTATAGTTGTATTACTGTTTATCCGATCTAAGGCAAATCTTAAATGAACTAACAGTCTTGCATAATTGGCATCTTGCCTGTTGAGTTTAGCGTTCAGTTCTCCTTCTGCAATTTCAACCATTTTGTTTATCATAGTTGTATTCTCAACAGTCTTTGCTAAATCCCTATTTATTCTTGAAGAATGTATGTGCATAGCAATAAAACCTTTTTCGCCATCAGGAATATTTGTTTCAAACTTTTCTTCAATCATTTCGGCTGCCTGACATGCCAGCTCATATTCTCGAGAATACAAAGCTTTAATTTCCTCTATAAATGGATTTGTAATCTCAAGACCAGTCTTTAGCCTTTCTAAAGTGAATCCAATATGATCAGCCAAAGCTACATGAATATGTTCATTTAGAGGCTCCTGCAGCTCCTTTGATACCATAGATATAATTTCTTCCGTAACGCCTATTATGTCCTCGTTGAAATTATTTAGTTGTTCAAGCTTATTCTTGTCGACAAAGCTAAACACCTTCTCAATTTTTTCATTATCTATCATGCCACCCGGTTTCGCATCAAAACCAAGTCCTTTCCCAACAAGGACGACTTCTTTTTGGTTTAATCTATCCTTTGCCATTATTACATTATTGTTAAAAACTTTTATAATGCGAAATCTATGCACTATAAAATCCTCCATTGCTCGAGAATCTATTTCACTTTTTAATTCTCTCAAATATTTGATTTGCTAAATACTCAAAATTTATATCTGGATTAGCTTTCCTTAACTCTATATAAATATTATCCGGTATTGAATCAATTCCACTTAGCGCTCCGGATATTGAGCACGAAATAGCAGCTACAGTATCTGTATCATTCCCCATTGTTGCGCAAACACTAGCGGATTTTATTGGATCTCCATTAACACCTACAAAAACACCAATAGCTGCAGGAACCGCTTCAACAACCGGCATGCCACAACCTATATTTTGGCTTATCATCATACATATTTCTTCTAAGGTATCACATTTTAAAGCTAGCATGGCACTTAGTTTTATACGAGAGGCAATACTGCTGCCCGGTACAACTTTTGCAATTCTTTTACCGATTATTAAGCCTTGTTCTGCGCCGTATAAAGCAGATTTATAAACTGAAATAGGATTGGCAGTTGGCGTTAAAGCATTGGAAATAGCAGCGGCTACAGAACATGCCCCAGACATAGCAAGAGTTGTAGCATGAGTTGGTTGACAAATCATACAGGCATCTCTAATTGCTGCATCTAGATTACCTGGGTTAAATAAACCTGCTGGTGCTATTTTCATCGCGCATCCATTTGAAGTTCCTATTCCTACCTCCTGCGCTAAATTTCTTCCTACTTCTATAGGATCTGTGCCCTTCCGAAATTCTTCAATAGCCTTCCTTGTCGTTGGTCCTGCAAACCTTTTAAAATCATCTTCATTATCTGCCCATTTTAAAAGCGCTCGAGCAACTGCTTCAGCTATTATATCCCCGTTTTCGTCTTCAAGATAAGCATTTATTATTCCAACTGTTTGACCTGTATCATCAGTAATTTGACCAGCTCTTCTGCCACATGAAAATGGTCTGTCAACATCTGGCGGATAAAAATGATCTATCAAGCCACCAAATTTTTTCATAATTTGTTCCATAGTCATTTGTTCGCTAGCAGTACCAAATGCATCTCCAACAGCGCAACCAACTATACAGCCAAGTATTTTTTCGAACAACTCCAATTGAGATAAGCCTCCTTCGAGTTTTTATCTTAACTATTATAGGCAATTAGCAGGTAGCTTTGAATAGGCTGCGGCTATTCTTGAACCTATTTTAGCATTATTGTAGACTAATTGTAAGTTAGCTTCAAGGCTTTTGCCTTCAGTCTTCTCAACTATGCGTTTTAGCAGAAAGGGTGTTAAATCCTTTCCTTTTACTCCTAATTTCTCACTTTCTTCTATTGCTTCGTCTATAATAGAATCTATATACTCTTTATCTAATGAGCTTTCTTCGGGTATAGGATTAGCTACTAATATACCGCCCTTTAGTTTTAGCGTATCTTGGACATATACTAATTTTGCAATTTCCTCTACACTATCTAATCGCAAATTTAACTTAAGACCGCTATTGCGAGTGAAAAAAGCTGGCAGTTCATCTGTTTTAAAGCCTATCACAGGAACTCCCTTTGTTTCTAAATATTCTAATGTGCGTGGCAAATCTAGAATGGATTTAGCACCGGCACAAATAACAGTAACAGGTGTTTGAGCCAGTTCTTCTAAATCTGCAGACACATCTAGTGTTTTTTCGTATTCCCTATGAACGCCACCTATACCGCCAGTTACAAAAAATTTTATTCCAGCCATATTGGCACACAGCATCGTAGCAGCTACTGTTGTTGCCCCTACACCTTTTGAAGCAATCACCGCTGCAATATCCCTTCGCGATACTTTTGCAATATCAGAATTTGTTGCTAGAATCTTTAGATCTTCTTCATTTATCCCTATTTTAATCTTACCATCCATAATTGCTATCGTTGCAGGAATTGCACCATTTTCTCGAACAATTTCTTCAACCTTATGAGCCATTTCTATATTTTGAGGATATGGCATTCCATGAGAAATTATAGTCGATTCAAGTGCAACAACTGGTAGATGATTATTGATTGCATCTTTTATTTCTTGATTAAACTCTACAAAATTGTTGTAATTAGTCTTCATTTTGTTATTCCATCACCTTTCCTTCGAGTTTACTCCAAAAACCAGCTATTTGAGCAGGAGATACTATGCCATATTCACATATAATCGATTTAAGATCTGTTGCAGGCGTTAGATCAAAAAATTGATTAATGATTTCAATTCCATCTAAGCTATCAAAATCTCCTTTTGACACAATTTCAGTTTCCGATCTTCTTTCCAATTTAATCTTGTAGCCATAAAGTGTTCTAAGATCTAGCTTGTAAAGTTCGCTCGCTATATAAACAGGTTTTTTACACAAACAAGCCAATTTACTAATCATAGCAGTACCCATTTTATTAGCCACTGAGCCATCATAGCAAATAGAATCAGCTCCCATGATTACATAATCAGCTTTTGGTAAAAATTCATATATAGAAGCGTCTGTAATATAAATTGCCCTTATATTTAATTTTTGTAAAATCTTTATAGCTACTCTTGATTCTCGAAGCGGCCTTGATTCAGTACAAATTACAGTAAAGTTTTTACCTTTTTCCGCAGCTTTAATAAAAATTTCCATTAATGTACTACTGTAACTATGCATCATAATAATATCATTTTCTTGAACTAAATTTGATCCATATTCTCCTACTCGGCTCACTGCTTCAAAGGAATAATCTATAATATTTGAGCAAACATGGCTAACTTCTTTTTTGACTCTTTCTACATCTTTAACATTTTCTATTTTTTTCAATGTGTTTTTTACTATATACCATGTATTATATATAGTTGCCATTGTTGGTTTCAAATCAATTATCTGTTTTGCTACATCTTCATATCGATTTATCAAACTATCTTTTGAAGAAAAGGTTTCCTGCTCAGAAACCAATTTAAATGCCCATGCCGCAGCACGGCCAAAGGGACTGCCACCTTTTACATTCATATTTCTTATTTCTTCAATTACGTGGTCTGCAGATTTAAACTCGATATCTTTTACTTCCATATTTTTCACCTTCCTATAATTCTTATAATTCTTACTCAATTGATTCATCAATTCCAAAAATATATGTCAAAACAAAAGTTACCAACGCTCCTACTAAGACCCCAGTTAATAAACCGCTAAAACCAGGTCCTAAGTATGCTGGGATTGTATATAAACTAAATGCAACTGGCGCAGTTGTACCTGCGTGGCTTGCACCTGTTATAGCACCTCCTATAGCACCACCTATGCAAACAAACAGAAAAGGTTTTTTATACTTAAGGTTAACCCCATACATTACCGGTTCAATTACGCTTCCAGCAAAAAAACTAGTTAAGCTTAAGGCAAAAGCATTTCTCTTTATTTCAGGATTCTTTGCTTTTAGTGAAACAGCTAGTCCTGCGGCAATTTGGCAGATTAAGCTCGGCGCATGTGTCATTATTACCGTATCTCTGCCAAATCTAGCAATATTGGGAACAGTAATCATCGACAGCAAAACTATATGCATGCCAAAAATAATGAGAATTTGCCATACTCCTCCAATTAATGCCCCGGCTAGAATCGGACTGAATGCATATAAACTTGTAAAAAGTGAAGAAAGAGCATTGCCACCCCATACGCCAATGGGACCTAAGAATAAAATTGTAAGAGGAACTATTATTAATGCACTTAAAAAAGGTATTGCTATACTGTGTGAAGCTTTGGGAAGATATTTCTTTAATATTTGTTCAAATTTTGAAAGAAAATAAATAGCTAATATTGCCGGTATAACAGAACAAGGATAATAAACATTTGTTACTTTAATCCCTAGGAATGTCACTTGCTCCATCGTTGCAAATAAGTTACTAAATTTAGGATTGATCAAAACACACAAAATCATCAGCGATACTGCAATATTTGTCTGGAATTTTTTAGCTGCTGACCAACCGATAATTATAGGGAAGAAGTCATATAGCGTGTCCGCAATAATATTTAGAATTTGATATGTTGAATTGTCGGTAGGTACTTTAAAAACAACACTTAAAAGAACGCAAAATGTTTTTATGAATCCTGAAGCAACTAGTGCAGGAATAACAGGTGTTACAATTTCTGACAGAGTTGTTAAAAATAAATCAAGATACTTTTTTACAGTTCCTTTTTCTTCGGTTTTTTTAGAGGAATCTTCGGCAATAGCTGAATATCCTTCATCTTTGCCGTCTATACTTTCTTTTTGCATTGAAAGAATTTCTCGATAAACTTCGTCTACGATTCCCCCTAAGACTATTTGATATTGGTCACCCAACTTAATGACTTGGAGGACACCCGGTAATTTTTTGAGCTGTTCCACGTTTACCTTAGAATCGTTTTTTGCAACAAATCTTAGTCTTGTCATGCAGTAAGAGATATTGTGAATGTTAGAAGAGCCGCCAATGTTTTCTAAAATCTCTTTTGCAAGTTCTTTATTGTTGTTGGACATTAAAACACTTCCTTTCATTGTTTTTAATATTTTTTTGTTATAAACAAAAAGAGCCGGAAAAGAATATGCTTTTTTACATATCCTTTCCCAGCTCATGCCTGCAAAACAGTAACACGCTGGTTAAATATCGCTAATATTTTTTATTTAGTTGACTGCTGAACTATGTTTAGTATAGCAGGGATTTTTGTATAGTTCAAGTCTTTTTTTAGATATCCTCATTCTGCAAAATGCTGACTGCTACTCGGGCCTGAAACGATTTTTTATCTTAAATACGGTTTTTGTAAGGGTCTTGACAAATTCTTAAAGAGAAGTTTGCTATAGTTCTTCAACCTTTATATTTTTCTTTTTGCTCCAAAAATATATGATTATAGCTGAAGCAAGCCCGATTATCCCTGATATCAAAAATGTCATACCGGCACCATAATGTTCGGATAATGTGCCTGCATACATAGAACCAACGGTTGTCATGCCCGAAAACACTAATGTGTAAAAGCTCATAACACGTCCTCTTATATAATCCTCTGAATTTATTTGAATAATTGAGTTGCAAGATGCAGTAAATGTTATCATGAAAAATCCTGTAAGTGCCAGAAAAACCATTGAAAGATAATAATTATGCATCATGCCTAGAATTCCTTGAAATAGTGAAAGGCCGGCTGCTCCAAGGAATAGTATTCCCATTTTAGGTTCTGAGCCTGCTGTTGCAGCAAGTGTCAAAGCGCCTGTCAAAGCGCCAATTCCCATAGCTGCCATAAGGGTTCCATACTGAGATGCTTCCATTCCCAAGTCTATCTTGGTAAAGACAGGAACAAGCACATTAAAATTCATCGTAAATACGTTTATAAGGAGCATAAGGAGCATTGGAACATAGATATTTGGTGTCTTAAATACATATTTGACTCCTTCTGTCATGTCGTGAATAACAGTTGCATTAGTTCTGCTGTTTTGCCTTTTTTCTTTTACATCCATTAACAGCAAACCTGTTATAACAGCGATATATGATATTCCGTTTAACAAAAAGCATAATCCTATGCCTAAATACCCTATAAGTATGCCAGCGACTGCAGGGCCAATTATACGAGCCAGGTTGAATACAGATGAATTTAGAGCTATTGCATTTAATAAATCATCCTTTCCTACAAGATCTATCATTAGAGCCTGCCTTGCGGGATTGTCTATGCTGTTTAGTGCTCCTAGAATTAAAGCCGTGATGGCTATGTGCCAATACTGCGCTTTGCCGGAAAATGTAAGAATCGAAAGAGTAAATGCAACAATCATTAGTCCTATTTGAGTAAATATAACTAGTTTTCTTTTGGGGAATCTATCAACGTATACACCTGCAAAAAGCGCCAGGAATAACACAGGTAAGGTTTGTAATGTTGTTATAAAACCTAAAAGGAAGGGAGAGTTTGTAAGCTTGAGGATAAGCCATGCCTGCCCAATATTTTGCATCCATGTGCCTATCAATGATATGCACTGGCCGAGCCAAAAAAGTCGAAAGTTCCGGTGGGTAAGCGCCGGAAATGATAACTTAAGTCTTGTTATCAAGTTCGTAGTATGTCACCTCGTGTAGACCGCTTGACTTTAAAATTTCTAATTTATTTTATACCTTTTTTTCTCATAAGTATAGGATTAAATTTTGTATAATTTTAAATAAATAATGGCGCAAACACGAGAGCTACAATCGTCATTAGTTTTATTAAAATATTCATAGAAGGACCTGCTGTATCTTTAAACGGATCGCCTACTGTATCACCAACAACTGCGGCGGCATGCGTAGGTGTGCCTTTTCCGCCAAAATTTCCTGCCTCAATAAATTTCTTGGCATTGTCCCATGCGCCACCAGAGTTAGACATCTGAATAGCAAGCATAACACCTGTCAGCAGTGCACCTGCAACAAGACCTCCAAGTGCCTCGGCTCCGAGCACATATCCTACAAGCAGTGGCGCTATTACCGCCATAAGGCCAGGTAAAACCATCTCTCTTATGGCAGCTGCCGTACTTATATCCACGCATCTTGCATAATCCGGTTTTGCTTTTTCTTCCATAATGCCCGGAATTTCTCTAAATTGCCGTCTAACTTCCTCTATCATCTGAAACGCCGCTTTGCCTACAGCTTCCATTGCCATGGACGCGAATAAGAATGGAAGCATTGCTCCGATTAAAAGACCTGCAATAACGCTTGCGTCTAATAAGTTTATTCCATTATCCAATCCAACTGCAGTAGTATAAGCCGAAAACAAAGCAAGAGCGGTAAGCGCAGCGGACCCTATCGCAAATCCCTTTCCTATCGCAGCTGTAGTATTGCCTACAGAGTCAAGTTTATCGGTGATTTTGCGAACATCTTCCGGAAGTTCCGCCATTTCAGCTATTCCACCGGCATTGTCTGCAATAGGACCATATGCATCAACTGCCACAGTCATTCCTGTGGTCGATAGCATCCCTATAGCTGCCAATGCTATACCATAGAGTCCTGAAAATTTGTATGAAATAAGAATAGAAGCCACGATGAACAGTACCGGGAGTGCTGTTGATTTCATTCCCACTGCAAGACCTGATATGATATTTGTTGCAGCACCAGTCTGCGAAGATTTTGCAATTTCTTTCACAGGAGGGTAGTCAGACGAAGTATAATATTCGGTAACGATACCAATAACACTGCCGACAACTATACCTGACGCTGCTGCAAAAAATGCATTCAGTTCTCCTAAAATCATCTTGCTTAAAAAATAGGTGAAAATCATTGATGCGATTGCGCTTATAAAAGTCCCATTTGTAAGAGCTTTTTGAGGATTGGCGCCGCTTGCTAAATTTACAAAAAATACCCCTATAATTGCACTTAAAATTCCCGCCGCAGCAAGCACAAGGGGAAAAACAATTCCCTTTATGCCAAAAGCCTGACCTGTTACATTGGATACTGCCACAGCTCCTATAGCCATTCCTGAAACAATTGAGCCTACATAAGATTCAAAAAGATCAGCTCCCATTCCTGCTACATCGCCTACATTATCGCCCACATTATCTGCTATAACAGCTGGATTTCTAGGATCATCTTCAGGAATGCCTGCTTCAACCTTTCCTACTAAGTCAGCTCCCACGTCGGCAGCTTTAGTATATATTCCTCCGCCAACCCTTGCAAACAATGCAATCGAGCTTGCGCCCAAGGCAAAACCGTTAATTACGTCAAAACTTTTAACATCCGCAGGATTTCCAAAAAGGCAGTACATTATACCTAATCCCAAAAGACCCAATCCTACAACTGACATACCCATAACCGCCCCGCCTGAAAATGCTATCCCCAAGGCCTTGTTTTGGCTTTCCTGGGCAGCATGGGCTGTTCTGACATTTGCCTTAGTAGCAACATTCATACCTATAAAACCGGCTAAAACCGACGCGATGCTGCCGCAAACATAACATATGGCTGTCTGCCAACCGATTAAAAAGCCTATTATGCAGAACATAGCTGCAACAAAAACTATCAAAACCCTATACTCCCTCAAAAGAAAAGCCATTGCGCCTTCTTGAATTGCTTTTGAGATTTCCTGCATTTTCTCGTTACCTGCAGGGTTCTTAACTATTCTAAGAGCAAGAACTAGAACAAAAATCAAAGCAACAATTCCCATTATTATAGCCCATATCACCAGATTTTCCATCGTGCAACTACCTCCAATGTTGTTAAAGATTGTAAAACAGGCACTACCTCAAAAATACAATCATTATAACCGACATGGCTAAAAACACAAAAGCAAAAATCTCCGTATATCTAGCTAGCTTATCATCAATTCCTTTTTTCTTGCCAAACAATTTTTCGGCTCCTCCAGCAATACTCCCAGCCAAGCCTGCAGACTTTCCGGATTGGAGTAAAACTAAAGCAATTAGGCCAACGCATATGGCTAAATAAATGATCGTAAGAAAAAGCTCCATATCATTACCCCCTCCCAAATCAATATTAATGATTATAACACACGGTTTTTTAAAAGACAACTCTTTTACATATAAATGTGATATACTATTATTATCATTTTTACAGATTATGCTTTACTATTCATTTAGTAAAATGTAAATCTGGTAATATGGTCCAATTATTATTAAATTAGCCGGAAAGCTCCGGCTAATTTAATCTTATATATGCTGCTCTTATCTTTGCTGTTTGCTTTATATGAAATAATATTTATCGCTTGATATTGTAAAATGCGTCAATTCCGAGATACACCGCTGTATCGCCGAGCTCTTCTTCAATTCTTAAAAGCTGGTTGTACTTAGCTACTCTATCAGTTCTTGAGGGAGCGCCTGTTTTAATCTGACCGGCATTTGTTGCAACTACCAGGTCCGCTATTGTGGTATCTTCAGTTTCGCCGGAGCGATGAGATACTATAGCTGTATATTTTGCTCTCTCGGCCATTGAAATAGCATCTAGTGTTTCGGTAAGTGTGCCTATCTGATTCAGTTTTATTAAGATTGAATTTGCCACGCCTTGTTCAATTCCGCGTTTTAGTCGATTTGTATTGGTCACAAAAAGATCATCGCCTACAAGCTGAACTTTATTGCCAAGAGCATCTGTCAGCAATTTCCAGCCTTCCCAGTCTTCTTCTGCCATACCATCCTCAATAGATATTATAGGATATTTTTCAACTAAACGCGAGTAGTAATTTACAAGATTTGCTGCATCGTATTCAAGATTTTCGCCTTTAAGCTCATATTTGCCATCATTATAGAACTCAGAAGATGCTGCGTCAAGGGCTATATAGATATCTTTCCCAGGGGTATAACCGGCTTTTTCAATAGCCTCAACTATAAATTTTATAGCTTCTTCATTTGATGCAAGGTTCGGGGCAAAACCACCTTCATCACCAACAGCAGTTGAAAGTCCTCTTTCTCCTAATACCTTTTTTAGTGCATGGAAAGTTTCTGCTCCCATCTGAAGAGCCTGAGCAAAACTTTTAGCCCCTACCGGCATAATCATAAATTCTTGTAAATCCACATTATTGTCTGCATGTTTCCCACCGTTTAATATATTCATCATTGGTACCGGCAAAACTTTGGGATTTGCACCGCCGATGTATTTATATAAACCGACTTGTAAAAATTCGGCTGCAGCGTGAGCTACTGCAAGTGAAACGCCTAAGATTGCATTAGCGCCAAGATGCTCCTTGTTTGGGGTTCCGTCAAGTTCAATCAGAAGTTTATCAATCGCTACCTGATCCAGGGCGTCCATGCCGCAAAGTTCAGGGGCGATTATTTCATTCACGTTTTGGACCGCCTTCAAGACGCCTTTTCCACCAAAGCGATTTTTGTCATTATCTCTAAGCTCCACTGCTTCAAACTGGCCGGTGGAAGCTCCTGAAGGTACTGCGGCTCTTCCAATTGTCCCATCTTCCAATACCACTTCGACTTCTACAGTTGGATTGCCTCTTGAATCTAAAATTTCTCTTGCAAATACGTCTAATATTGTTGACATAATAAAATTCACCTTCCTTAGTTTAATGTAATATTAAAGATTTTCCAGTCATTTCTTTGGGCTGGGCAATACCTAAAAGCTCTAACATAGTGGGTGCTATATCAGCTAGTTTTCCATTGGTAAGCTTGTACTTGTCTTTATCAGGAGATACAAGAATAAATGGAACTGGATTGCATGTATGTGCAGTATATGGTTCTCCTGTTTCGTAATTTAGCATTTGCTCGGCATTACCATGGTCTGCTGTAACTATAAGTGTTCCTTCTTTTTCGGCTATCACATCAGCTACCATGCCAACGCATTTGTCTACTGTTTCCACCGCTTTCACAGCAGCTTCAAGAATGCCTGTATGACCTACCATATCTGGATTTGCGAAGTTTAAAACTATAACGTCGTAAATATCTTCCAAAATCTTTTTTATAACAGTATCTGCCACTTCATAGGCACTCATTTCCGGCTTTAGATCATATGTAGCCACCTTAGGTGATGGGATAAGAATTCTATCTTCTCCTTGATAAGCCTTTTCCCTTCCGCCATTGAAGAAAAATGTAACATGGGCATATTTTTCTGTTTCGGCAATTCTAAGCTGTTTGATACCGGCTCGTTCTAAAACTTCAGCCAAGATGTTGTCCATTGACTCAGGACCATATGCAATCATAACATTTTTTATTGTTGCATCATATTCCGTCATGCAAACAAAGAAAACTGGAAAATACCCTTTTTTTCGCTCAAATCCTTGAAATTCCTCGCTGCAGAATGCGTAAGTTATTTGTCGTGCTCTATCAGGTCTAAAATTAAAGAAAATAATCGAATCTCCAGGCTCGACAGTTGCAATCGGTTTATCGGTTTCATTTACTATAACCGTAGGCTTTACGAATTCATCTGTTTCATTACGCTCATAGCTTTTTTCAACGGCTTCAGTCGCACTATGTGCCTTTATTCCTTCACCTAAAACCATAGCTTCATAGGCTTTTTGAGTTCTATCCCATCTTTTGTCTCTGTCCATTGCATAATAGCGACCTGATATGGTGGCAATTTTCCCTATGCCGATTCTTTTCATATAATCTTCGATTTCGTTAATGTATTTTAGGGCATTGGCAGGCGGCACATCTCTACCATCTAAAAAGGCATGAATATAGACTTGGGAGAGGCCCTTTTGTTTTGCCATCTCTAAGAGGGCTTTCAGGTGTTCTATATGACTATGAACTCCGCCATCGGACAAAAGTCCCATAAGATGAAGTTTTTTGCCATTAGTAAGCGCATTGTCCATAGCTGCAGTCAGTGCCGGATTTTTAAAAAAATCTCCCGTTTTAATATCCTGGCTTATCCGTGTAAAATCTTGATATACTACTCTTCCCGCACCCATATTAAGATGGCCGACTTCAGAATTTCCCATTTGGCCTTCAGGTAAGCCAACAGCAAGCCCTGACGCCTCTAGTGAAGTGTTGGGATAGTTTGCAATTAATCGATTATAATTAGGTGTATTAGCGTTTAATATTGCGTTTCCTTCTTTTTTAGGATTTAGTCCCCAGCCATCTAAAATCATCAACATAAGTGGTTTTTTTGGCACTTTATTCAACTCCTGCTACAGATTAAAAGCACAGATTCTATAAAAACTTTCTGGATCAAGACTTGCTCCGCCAACTAGGGCTCCATCAATATCAGCTTCGTTCATAAGCTCTTTTATGTTATCTGGCTTGACACTGCCGCCATAAAGGATTCTGATATTTTCTGCGACGTTTTTAGAATACAATTCCCCAATTTTTTCCCTTATAGCTTTAATTACTTCTTCAGCATCTTTTGATGATGCGGTCTTGCCGGTGCCTATAGCCCATATCGGTTCATAAGCAAACACTATTTTTCCAACTTCAGATGAAGGAATATCCTTTAGTGCTTTTTCGACTTGAGAAGTCACCCATGCCATAGTAATTCCTTCTTCACGTTGGCTTAGGGTTTCTCCCACGCATACAATCGGCAAAAGGCCGTGCTTTAAAGCTGACTTTATTTTTTTATTGACAGTTTCATCAGTTTCTGCAAAATACTGGCGTCGTTCTGAGTGGCCTATGATAACATACTCACATGGAACTTCTTTTAACATTAATGGCGAAATTTCACCGGTAAACGCGCCATTATCTTCCCAGTGCATATTTTGTGCCCCAAGCTTTACATTCGTGTTTGCAAGTTTTTCAGCTGCCGTAAAAAGATTTGTAAATGGCGGGCAGATAACTATATCTGATGCAATGTTTCTTACCTTCGGCAGAAAATTGTCAAGGAAGTCAATAGTATCTTTTCTTGTATTATTCATCTTCCAATTTCCAGCGATTAACGGTTTTCTTGACATAATCAATACCTCCGATTTATTTATCGTTAAGTGCGGCTACTCCCGGCAGTTCTTTACCCTCAAGAAATTCCAAAGATGCGCCTCCGCCTGTGGAAACATGGGTCATAGAGTTTGCAAGACCCAGTTGTTCTACTGCCGCCACTGAATCTCCGCCTCCTACTATAGTTATGGCTTCCGATTCAGCCATGGCTTTTGCAATAGCTAAGGTTCCGGCATCATATGGTTTTATTTCAAATACACCCATGGGACCGTTCCAAACTACCGTTTTTGCTCCTTTGATAATTTCAGTAAATTTCTCTCTTGTCTTTTCTCCTATATCAACACCGATTTTATCCGACGGTATATTCTTTACTGAAACTGTTTCATAAGGCAAGCCTTCTTTTATCTCGGAAGTTACTACCACATCTTCCGGAAGCAGCAATTTTACGTTTTTCTCTTGGGCTTCTTTTAGAAGTGAGGCCGCCAGCTCTATCTTATCTTCCTCTAAAAGTGATTTTCCAATCTCATATCCTTGACTTTTAAGAAATGTAAATGCCATTCCACCGCCGATTAAAAGTGCATCAACTTTATTTAAAAGATTTTTTATTACACCAATTTTGTCTCCCACTTTTGCGCCGCCTAAAATTGCTACAAAGGGTCTTTGGGGATTTTCAAGGGCGCTGCCCATTATTTCAATTTCTTTTTGCATTAAGTATCCTGCGCCTGCGGGTAGAAATTTTGCAATGCCTGCCGTGGAAGCATGGGCTCTGTGGGCTGTGCCAAAAGCATCATTTATGAATATGTCGCCTAGTTTCGCAAGCTTTTTAGCAAATTCAATATCATTTTTTTCTTCTTCTTCATGAAATCTGACATTTTCTAAGAGTAATACATCTTTTGATTTCATTTGGGATACGATTTTTTCTACTTCTTCGCCTACGCAATCCGGCGCCAAAATAACCTCTTTATTAAGTAGCTCTGAAAGTCTTTTTGCAACAGGTGCCAGACTGTATTTTGGGTTCGGCTTACCCTTCGGCCTGCCAAGGTGGGACATTAGAATAACCTTTGCACCCTTGTCGATAAGATAATTTATCGTGGGAATCGCAGCTCTTATACGGGTATCGTCAGTTATATTTCCTGCATCATCAAGGGGTACGTTAAAGTCGACTCTAACGAGCACCCTTTTATTTTCAACATCAAAATCTTCTATTGTCTTTTTATTCATCTTCTTTACCTCCTTCAAGCTCTAATAATTTTCTTGCTGCTCCTTCATCCGTAATTAAAACAGTAGGGCTATGGTATTTTAAAAACGCTTGAATTGCCGGAGCCTTATTTTTTCCTCCTGCTATTGCGATTACAATACGAATGTTTTTTAAGTCTCCTATTGTAAGGCCTACACTGCTGGTCATATGGACAACTTGTCCGTTTTTATTAAAATAAAAACCAAAGGCTTCAGCTACTGCACCTTTTTCTTTTATTTTTTTTATTTCATCTTCCGAAAGACCTCGTCTGCGTCCTATTTCTTCTGCGCCGCCAATGCCATGCAAAAGTATATCGGCACTGCGCACGATTTTTAATATTTCTCGTATGCCGGGCTCATTTATTACAGATTCCATAGTTTCAGGACTCAGGTTATCAGGAACGTAGAGCAGCTTGTATTGAGCTTTAAGCTTTTTTGCAAGCTCTGCCGCTGTGGTATTTGACTCAATTTCTACTTTCTCTCCAAGGCCGCCCCTTCCGGGAACCACAGTAATATTTTCTACGCCCGGTACTTCTTCCATTGCAGGGGGTATCTGCGCCATAGTAGTGCCACCTGTTACTGCAATAACATCGCCGCTATTTATAACCTTTTTTAAATAGCAGGCTGCTTCTTTGCCAAGCTGCATTTTTACTGTTTCATCTTCATCTGAGTCTCCCGGAACTATGGAAACATAGCTGCAGTTAAATTGCTCTTTTATTCGCTGGGCTATGGGATTTAGACCTCTTAAATGATATATAAAATGCTCCAATTTAAAGATGATGTTTTCGCCGGCCGGTGTAAGTTCCATTCCTTTAGGACTAACCTTTATTAGCCCTTGCGTCTCCAGGCGTTTTACCTCTGTCCTGAGCTGCCTTTCAGATAATGAAAGAATTAATGAGAGTGCTCTTCGACCTATGGGCTGGTTAAAATATATATTGCGCAGTATAGTGTAACGATTTTCAATGGCAAGCGATATTTCAGGAGCTACTTGCTGAAGTAGTTTCACCAATTCTTCCATTTAATGTTCTCCTTAAATAATATACAAGCAAATGGCTGAAAATCCCTCTTTAAAGAAAGCAAGAATTTCCAGCCACCGCCTTTTTATAACTTAAAATCCTTTGCTTGCTATATATGCAGCAAGATCCATAACTCTGTTTGAATAGCCCCATTCGTTGTCATACCATGCAACAACTTTTACCAAATCGTCTTCGATTACCATTGTAGATAAACCATCAACAATCGATGAAAGGTCGCATCCCTTAAAGTCCATCGACACCACAGGCTCTTCTGTATATCCGAGAATTCCCTTCATCCTGCCTTCTGCTGCATTTTTTAGTGCTTCATTTATTTGTTCTGCAGTAGCACTCTTGGAAAGCTGACAGGTAAGGTCTACAATGGATACTGTAGGTGTAGGCACTCTAAGAGCAAAGCCGTTAAGTTTTCCTTTAAGCTCAGGAATTACCAAAGCAACTGCTTTAGCGGCACCTGTTGTTGTAGGTATTATATTTAAAGCAGCAGCTCTTGCTCTACGAAGGTCTTTGTGTGGAAGATCAAGGATTCTCTGATCATTGGTATAAGAGTGGACTGTATTCATAAGACCTTTTTCAATACCAAAGTTATCTAATAAGACTTTTGCAACCGGTGCAAGACAGTTGGTTGTGCACGAAGCATTTGAGATTACATGATGTTCCTTTGGATTGTATTTTTCTTCATTTACTCCCAAAACTATTGTGATGTCTTCATCTTTTGCAGGAGCACTTATAATAACCTTCTTTGCCTTGCCTGATTCAATATGGCCTATCGCCTTATCCTTTGATGTGAAAAGGCCGGTAGACTCTATTACTATGTCTGCGCCAACTTCTCCCCAGGGTATGTTTCTTAAGTCTTTTTCTGCAAAAACTTTGATTTCTTTTCCATTTACAACTATTGAGGATTCCTTGGCTTCAACAGTGCCGTTAAAAGGACCAAATACTGAATCGTATTTTAAAAGATGCGCCAATGTCTTTGTGTCATAAAGATCGTTGATTGCCACCACATCGATTTCAGGGTGTTTCGCAATTGCAGCTTTTAAAGCATTTCTGCCTATACGGCCAAATCCATTTATACCTACTTTTATTGACATTAAAAACTCCTCCTTGTAATTTATATTTATATTTTAAAGTAATATAAGGGTCATTTTATGTCCCTTATATATATTTATCGTCCCGAAAAGTCCAAAAAAAGGTTTTTGTTGTAAACAAAAACAGCCTATAAACATATATAATCAACTCTGTAATCTTATTCAACAAAAACCCTTAAAATCCTGCTATGAATAAAAATTTAATTTAATATCTTTTTCTTTTTGCCGACGAGAGAATACCGGCTTCTTCCCTGTATTTGGAAACTGTTCTGCGGGATATTGAAATGCCTTTGTCTTTTAGTATATCAGCAATTTTTTGGTCGCTCAAGGGGTTGTAAGGATCTTCAGTATCGATTATTTCTTGAATCATCTTTTTTATGCTCTCAGATGAAGTAGAAGTACCGTTTTCATTATCAAGGCCGCTTTGAAAGAAAAACTTTAGTTCAAATACTCCCCTGGGAGTCTGGACATATTTGCCGCTAATTGCCCTTGAGACTGTAGATTCATGAACTCCCACTTTATCGGCTATTTCCTTCATTGTAAGAGGTTTAAGATATATAAGTCCATTTTCTAAAAAATCTTTCTGAACTTCTACGATAGATTGTATAACTTTATGAAGCGTCACACGTCTTTGTTCAATGCTTTTTATAAGCCACATTGCCGAATCCAGTCGACTTGACAAAAACTTTGAAATATTTGATTCTTTGTCTTCAGAGCTTAAAAGGGAGCGATAATAAGAATTTATCGAAAGTCTGGGTGAAATTGTATCATTCATTATTACAAGATACTCATCTCCAATTTTTTCAACAACAGCATCAGGGACTATATAGCACACATCGTTAAGTGATGCAAAATTTCTTCCGGGTTTCGGATCTAAGGTAACTAATATATCCTTTAAGTCTTGGACCTCGCTTACACTAATGTTAAGGGACTCTGCAATTTTTGAAAAACGAGCTTCAGCAAGGTCTGTAAGATGATTTATTACCAACTCTTTTATTTTCGGTGCATCGATACCTCTTTGATCAATCTGAATAAGTAGACATTCTGTTAGATTTCGTGCACCAACTCCGGCAGGATCAAAAGTTTGGATGATTTTCAGGGCTTCTTCTACCTCATCTTCATCTACTTTCAAAATCTTTGCAACTTCTTTTGTTGTTATTGAAAGATAGCCGTTTTTATCTATGTTGCCTATTAGGAATTCACCGATCTTGAGGATAGTTTTAGATACAGAAGAAACATGGAGCTGCATCATAAGGTGGTCTTGTAGAGTTGGCGTAGAGGATACAAAATTTTCATACCCTGCCCCTTCTTCTTTTTGCTCGCGCTGAACTCTTATAGGAGTGCTGTTGGCCTCATCCTGAAAATATTCGTCCCAGTCAATGCTGTCATCAGTATTACTATCTTCTTTCTCTTCAGTTTTATCTTCGACTTCGTCAACTTTAGGATCGTCTTCCCCAACATCCAGCAGTGGATTTTCCAGGAGCTGATCTTCTATATATTGATCCAGCTCAAGTGTGGAAAGCTGCAGGATCGTTATGGCCTGTCTAAGTTCAGGCGTCATAACCAGTTTTTGAGTCTGCGACAACTTCAATCCGAAATTCATTTGCATTTTTATACCCCCAAAATAATGCAAAACCCACCTAAAAACAAGAATATATTTTTCTATCTAACATATCTATTCTATAAAAGTAATTATTAATCCTCTTTTTATAATATAATTAAAATACTTTATTTCATTTAATAAATTATCCCAATATGCGGAATCGATATTATTATAGCATAAAGCGTGCCAATTGAAAAGTTTACGGAAAAATTAAAAAGCAAGGATATAGCTTATTACCTTGCTTTTTAATGGAATCTTTGTCATATTAAATTGTCTTTTATCATAGTTTCAGCAATTTGCACTGCATTTAAGGCTGCGCCTTTTCGCAGGTTGTCTCCTACTATCCAAAGATTTAAACCGCAATCTATGCTAAAGTCTTCTCTAATTCTGCCTACATATACATCGTCTTTTCCTGAAACATATATTGGCATGGGGTATTTTAGTTCTTTTGGCGCATCTTCCACTTTTACACCAGGTGCTTTCGCAAGTATTTCTCTGACCTTTTCCACAGAAATTTTTTCATATGTTTCCACATTAACTGCCTCCGAATGGCAATTCATTACCGGCACCCTTACAGTGGTAGCAGTCACCGCGATAGTATCATCTAGAATCTTTCTGGTTTCATGCACCATTTTCCACTCTTCAAGGCTGTAGCCTGTATCATCAAAAACATCAATATGAGGCAATGTGTTAAATGCTATCTGATAAGGATACACTTCATTTTTAATAGCTTTTTCTCCTTCTAAAATAGCTTTTGATTGGGTTTTTAATTCTTCTATTGCCTCAAGCCCTGTACCTGATACGGCTTGATATGTTGAAACAACAACTCTTTTAACCTTTGCCACATCATGAATTGGTTTTAAAACAACAACCATTTGGATTGTAGAACAGTTCGGATTTGCAATTATGCCCTTGTGTCCCCTAAGGTCTTCAGGGTTGACTTCTGGAACTACAAGTGGCACTTCATTGTCTAATCTAAATGCGTTGCTGTTGTCTATTACAACAGCTCCGTGTTTTACAGCTTCCGGAGCAAGCTCTGTGCTTACACTTTTTCCGGCAGAAAAAAGTGCTATATCAATCCCACTAAAAGAAGAAGGGGAGGCTTCCTGGACTTTTACTTCTTTTCCACAAAACTTTATGACATTTCCATTAGATCTAGATGAAGCTAAGGGAAGAATGTTGTTTACAGGAAAGTTTCTCTCTTCTAAAATTTGCAGCATGGTTTGTCCTACTGCTCCAGTAGCTCCGACTATGGCCACATTGTACTTTTTCTTCATTTTCTACCACTCCTTGTGCTTTTATGTATATTTACTTTATATTATCTGATGAGTGCAATCGCTCATCAGATAATATAGGAAATATCTTAATATAATAATTGGCAAAAATCAATAGTTTTATGAAATTTTTCTGTTAAAAACATATTAATTATTTTGTCCGCCATATAAATACATTTGTATTCTTTTTAGAAACATTTAGCATAATATATTCGACATAAAATCCTATTATCCTTTTTTTGCAATTATCTTTTTATTTATAGCAAAGAAAAACTGCCACTATCGCATTGATAAATGGCAGTTTTTTAAAGGTTTATTAGAAATATCTATGGAAAATAATATCTACTGCTTTTGTTGCATCCTTATCATTTATTATAAACTTGCTGCAATTATTTCGGCTTTGATGAATGACAACAGGTATATTATTTTCTAAAAACAGTTCGGTAATCTCTTTATTTAACATTCTTGAATCAACGGTTGACTTGTAAACAACAGAAACTTTAGCTATATCATGATAAAACTCCACATTACTCTTAAGCTCTTCTGCAAGTATTTTAGCCGACTTTTCCTGTTCGCTGTCAATTAATACTATGCTTGCCCCTGCGCTGTCTAAATAGACGGAACCGTCGCAGCTGAGCTTAAGTAGTTTTTCAGTTTCTTTGTCATTATATTTATCCGCTCTGCTAAATTTAGCCTCCACAAGATTTCTTTGAAGGGGTATACCTGAAATAGTTAAATCGCTCTCTGCAGGTCCGATGATAGTGCCGCCGTCTTCTTCAAAAGTAGATTTAACTTTTAAGGGGGTATTAAATTTTTTTGCAGCTTTTACAGCCCTGGGATGAATTACTTTTGCGCCATTATCAGCCATTGCAATAACTTCATCATAGGATATTTTGGAGATAAAAGGAGCTTCCGGAACAATTCGCGGATCGGTAACAGCTATTCCGGGCACATCAGTATATATTTCCACCAGTTCTGCCTCGAGATATCCTCCTAATGCCGCTGCAGATGTATCACTTCCGCCCCTGCCTAAGGTTGTGATTTCTCCTTTTTCTGTCTGACCCTGAAATCCTGCTACAACGACTATATTGCCTTCTCTAAGTTTCTCTTTAATTGGCTTTGGATCAACTTTTATTATCTCGGCATTACCGAAATCCGCAGTCGTTAAAATGCCTGCCTGAAATCCCGTCATTGCCTCGGTTTTAAAGCCTTGTGATTCTATATATGAAGCCATAACCGCAGTTGAAATAATTTCGCCGCATGCCATAATAAGATCTTTTTTCTTTGGAGAAACCTCTCCTCCTCCTTCGGTTTTTAAAAGATGTATTAATGTATCTGTAGCATAAGGATCTCCCATTCTTCCCATTGCGGATACCACAACCACTACATCGTATCCCATATTTTTTGCTTTAGCGATATGGCCCAAAGCAGCTCTGCGGTTTTCAGGGGATTTAACAGATGTTCCCCCAAATTTTTGTACGATAATGGCCATATAGTTGCCCTCCTTTGTTACATTAAATTATGCTATATTTAATTAAGGTCTCTGCAATCTGAACAGCATTTAGCGCCGCTCCTTTTCTTAAATTATCTGCCACAACCCACATGTTAATTCCATTTTCTACGGAAAAATCTTTACGTATCCTGCCGACATAAACTTCATCCGTGCCTGTAAGTTCCGCAGCTAAAGGGTAGGTATTAGAGGAAATGTCGTCTAATACCTTAACACCGGGTGCATGATTTAAAAGTTCTCTTACATCTTCTGCATCAATAGGCTTTTGTGTTTCCACATTTATGGATTCCGAATGGCAGCGTATCACCGGAACTCTAACCGCCGTCGGGCTTATTTTAATATCGTTGTTGTGAAACATTTTGTGTGTTTCATTTACCATTTTCATTTCTTCTTTAGTATAAGCATTGTCTAAAAAAGTATCAATATGGGGAAGGGCGTTAAAAGCTATTTGATGAGGGTAAACCTTTGGCTTTATTTCTTTATGTTCTAAGTATGCTTTAACTTGCTCTTCCAGTTCCATTATCCCTGGCAATCCGCTGCCTGATACAGCCTGATAAGTTGAAACAACAATTCTTTTTATTGTATATTTGTCATGAATCGGTTTTAAGGCAACAAGCATCTGAATAGTTGAGCAATTAGGATTGGCAATAATCCCGTTATGCCAAGTAACATCTTCGGGATTGACTTCCGGAATTACAAGGGGAACTTTAGGATCCATTCTAAAGGCATTGCTGTTGTCTATAACTATACAGCCTTCAGAAACCGCTACAGGAGCAAGATTTTGGCTTGCCCCTTCTCCTGCAGAAAAAAGAGCTATATCCAAATCCTTAAATGCCCCTTTTTCAGCTACTTCAACTTCTACCTCTTCGCCTTTGTAGGTAACTTTTTTGCCGCGGTTTTCCGCAATATCAAGGGGTTTAATTTTTTCGATGGGAAAATCTCTCTGCTCCAAGGTTTTCAACATCTCTGTGCCAACAGCTCCCATGGCGCCTACAACACCCACAGAATATTTTTTCATAACAATTGACCTCCCGGATAAAAATTTATTTTTAAATTCGTTTTTTATATAAAAGCATTTACTAATGTTTGTCTTCATGAGACGGACTTACTATATTTCGATTATATTTATCCTACCGTATGAGGTCAACACATCTTATCCTGTGGAATCCTTGCAATGCATAAACTTTAAGCACATTAACAGATTTATAGATATTAGAATTTTATTTCATATATTCTTGGGCAAGTTCAGCATATTCTACCGCCCGGTCTTTGATCATTTTGGTATAATCTTCAGTCAAGCGCCGCACTACTTTTGCGGGCACTCCCATAGCTAAAGAATTAGCAGGTATTTCTTTTCCTTCGGTTACTAATGCTCCTGCTCCGATTAGTGCCCCTTCTCCTATAACGGCTCCATCAAGAACAATAGCACCCATGCCTATAAATGCGCCATCTTTTATAGTGCATCCATGGACGATTGCGCCATGTCCTATTGTAACGTTATTTCCTATTATCGTTGGGTATTTTTCAGCCACATGAACTATGCATCTGTCCTGTATATTAGCAAAGGATCCTATTTCGATTTTGTTCACATCGCCTCTTAGGACTGCCCCATGCCAAACGCTGGACTTTTCTCCGATAGAAACATCGCCTATTACATCAGCGCTGGGAGCAATAAAACAAGTTTTGCTTATTTTGGGAGCAAAATCTTTAAATTTCCCAATCATATTTATACGCCTCCGGGTTTTTAATTATCGTTTTTGATAGCTTTTACTTAAGTATTTTATTCTACAAAAAATAGAATTTACACTATTATACAATAGTCAAATTGAGATTACCAGAGTTTTGCAGTAGATGGAACATTTCTCATTTTTGCACGTCTGATATATAATGTATATAATTGCAGAAAAAACTTGTAGAAGATTATCTGCAATTACGGGGGATCAGAAACAAGGAGGGATAGTTTAGCGCTTTTTATGCAATCTATTTTTAACAAATACACACGGAGGGAAAGAAATGTTACATAAGTTTAAAAATCATTGGAAAGATCGTCTTATTCCACTACTTGTTGCTATCCTCATTTTTACATCTTTTTTAACGCCGGCATTCGGCCAGGAGATCCTTTTATATCAGGAAAGCCAAGGCTTCCCGGTAACAGGAGGCGTAACTTATGAAGAGCAGACTATTTTTACTTCACAGGGCTGGCAAAAAATTCATATTTTAAGAGCAGATCTTACATCTGATAATGTTGATATCGACACAATCATAGGAAGTAACGGCCTTTCGCAGCGAGCGCCACTAAATAAGATGGTACAGGATAACGGCGCCATAGCCGGAATCAACGGAGACTTTTTTATTATGGCCACGCCTTCCGCACCTATAGGGCCTCAAATCAGTAACGGAAAATTAATTTCCACACCGTTAAATTTGCAGGGAATGTCATCAATTGCCATGACTTATGACAAAATTCCCCAGATACTAACGATGACTTTTTCCGGTAAGCTTATAGCGCCTGATCGTAGCTACTACTTTGTGGATGGCGTGAACAAAATACGAGATAGCTACAATCACATTTTTGTATACACTCCCGAGTTTGGACAATCAACGCCTAAACTGGGAAACGGCGCCCCTAATTTAACTTTTTTAACAGTGAAAGACAATACAATCATAAATATCTCAGAGGGTCAAACTACTGAAATTCCAAAAGACGGGCTTGTGCTTATGGCATGGGGCGAGGGTGCAGCTTTTATGAAGGGTCATTTCCAAATAGGCGACCCGGTAGAACTCGAGCTTTCGATTGCGCCGGATATTTCAAATTTAAAAATGGCTTTGGGCGGGGGAGCTGTTTTAGTAGACAATGGCGCTATCCCGCAGACTTTTGCCCATAATATAGCAGGAACCCATCCTCGAACGGCAATAGGTTTTACTGCAGATAAAAAGACAATGATAATGGTTGTAGTAGATGGCCGTCAGGCACAAAGCCGAGGAATGACTCAGCAGGAATTAGCACAACTTATGCTCAATCTTGGAGCCTACAACGCATTAAACCTTGATGGCGGCGGATCATCGACTATGGTGGCAAGGCCTTTTTGCCAAACTCAAACGCAGGTGCTAAACAGTGTGTCTGAAGGCGTTCAAAGACTTATCACAAATGCCGTGGCTATTTTTGCAAGAGAACCTGTAGGTCAAATTTATGGGCTCAACATTGTATCTTCATCTTTTAACATTGCAAAAAGCGGGCATATGACATTTCAAGCTCAAGCATATGATAAAAACTACAATTTGGTAGATTTTGATTCAAGTAAAGTAGTATGGAGTGTGTCAAATGATATCGGCTACTTTGAAGGTAATGTATTTGTCGCAGAAAAAAGTGGAACAGGAAAAGTAACCGCAAGCTTTGGCGATATTCAGGCGTCTTCTGATATAAGGGTTTTAAAAGACGGTGTAACGCTTGCTATAGAGCCTTCAAAGGTTCAGTTAAATCCAGGTGCAAAAACCACATTTCGGGTATCTGTAATTGATGCAGAAGGTTTTAAGGCTTTACTTGACCCATCGGACATAAAATGGAAAATTGTCGGTGATATCGGTTCAATGAGCGGTTTAGAATTTACCGCAGGTCAGACTCCGGCAAGTGGTGCTGTAATAGGAGAATTTTCAGGGCTTACTGCAGGAGCTCTTGTTCAAGTAGGATATTACAGTCAAGTAGTAGATAATTTTGAAACCTTAAATGGCAAAAATTTTACATCGTATCCCGCTGATGTAAAAGGAGCATTTAGTATCGTTTCGGCACCGGAACCAGTATATTCAGGACAGGCATCCGGCAGGCTCGATTATGATTTTACAGCAGGAAATGCTACAAGAGCCGCATACCTTTCCTTTGGAAATAGCGGCAAGGCACTGCCTTTAAATACAAGTAAAATTTCTCTTTGGGTATATGGCGATAATCAAGGTGAATGGCTGAGGGTCTCTGTAAATGATGCTTCCGGTAAAGAAACTATTTTAGACCTTGCGCGAAGCGTAGACTGGGATGGTTGGAAACAAATCGAGGTAACCTTGCCGTCTGGCAAACAGCCTTTTACACTCAAAACAATTTATGTTGTAGAAACAGATCCCGAAGCAAGCATTAAAGGAGCCGTTTATTTCGATGACCTTACGGCTTTGATTGCGGGAAATTACAACGAATCTTTGCTGCCTCAACCTACTGTTTGGACTGATACGGCAAATCAAAAAGGAAGTGGATTTACATTTGGCGCAGTAGGAGCAAAGCCTTTGGTGAATCCCGACCAGGAAAGCTATACAAGGACAATGTCTGCTGCCGCTAAAATAATAAATAACTCAAATGCGTCACTTACTCTTGTAGTAGGGCAACCTTGGGCTGACAACGGCTCATTAAGCAGCCAATTAAAGGATTTTAGGAACTATAAGATGACTGGCAAGGGTTATGCTGTTTCATCCGAAAAAGGTGCAAATTTCATGCTTTTAGACGCTACAAAAGGCAGTCTTCGATTAACAGACTACAACCAATGGATAAATTTGCAAAAAGATTTGGCTTCTCTGGATAAATCAAAGGCCCTTTTTGTGGTATTGGATAGAATGCCTGAGAATTTTTCAGACACATTGGAGGGCGACTTGCTTAAAAAGATCTTGATTTCCCATGCAAAATCATCTGGTTCCAGCGTATGGGTTATAGGCGGGGCCGGAGCAGCACCTTTTAGCAGTAGAGCAGAAGATGGCGTGCATTTTGTCTCCATCCCCTCTATAAATTCGCCAGAACCTGCAACTGTAGTTTTTAATGTTTCTGATCAAGCTGTAAATTACCAGGTAATTCCAATTGTTGATCAAATCGTATCTGAAACAGTTACTGTAAAAGCAGGTACAGCAACTAACCTTAAAATCTATGGAGTAAGCCCTGCAGGCAGCAAAATGCTTCTTGGCTACCCATACACATGCGATTGGAAAGTATCTTATTCAAAACCGGTAGGTTTTGATACAAAAACATTGGCTTTTAAAGCAGTAGATCCCGGAACGGCAACAATTGAGGTGAAAGTCGGAAATATATCTAAGAGCTTCCCGATTATAATTACTGACATATCGGTTGTCGTAAATGGAAAAGAAGTAGTTTTTCCCGATGAGCTTCCTTATGTAAATCAAGACAACAGAACCATGGTGCCTGTAAGATTTGTATCTGAGAGCCTTGGAGCTCAGGTCGAATGGGATAATGACAATAGAATGGTTATAATCTGCAAAGACGATAAGACTATAAAGCTTAAAATCGGTGAAAGCAAAGCAGATGTTAATGGTAAAACTGTAACCTTTGATACTTCTGCCATTATACAAAATAGCAGGACAATGGTTCCGGTAAGATTTATAAGTGAGGCTTTGGGGGCAAAAGTAAGCTGGAATCAAACAATAAAAACAGTAGAAATTCAATATTAATCTTGAAGTGTAAATAAAATTCCCCATATGCAAAAGCCGGCGTTACTTTTAACGCCGGCTTTTGTTTTATTAACCCTCTGCAAGCTTCCTATAGATTTCATAACGCTCTCTTGCATCTTGTTCTGCTTTTTCAAAGAGTTTTTCTGCTCTTTCCGGAAAAGCAGTAAGCAAAGATGTGTAGCGAACTTCACCCATTAAAAATTCTCTAAAGTTTGCCGTAGGCTCTTTTGAGTCTAAGATAAATGGATTTTTACCCTGCTCCTTAAGTAGCGGATTGTATCTGTATAAGTGCCAGTAACCTGCTTCTACAGCTTGCTTTTCACGAAGCTGGCTGGCTCCCATTCCGGCTTTTATGCCATGATTTATGCATGGTGCATATGCGATAATCAAAGATGGCCCCGGATAACTTTCTGCCTCAATTAATGCCTTTATTAATTGACTTTGATTGGCGCCCATAGCCACCTGAGCAACATACACATATCCGTAAGTCATGGCTATGCGTCCCAAGTCTTTCTTCTTGATATTTTTGCCTGCTGCTGCAAATTGAGCTACCGCTGCAGTAGGAGTGGATTTTGAGGATTGGCCGCCTGTGTTGGAATAAACCTCTGTATCGAATACCAGAACATTTACGTCTTCGCCTGAGGCCAATACATGGTCAAGACCTCCAAAACCAATATCATATGCCCAGCCGTCTCCACCAAATATCCACTGTGATTTTTTCACTAGATATTCTTTTTTATCTAAAATCTCGGCCAGAACTTTGTTGATTTTTTCGTCATTTGTCTTATACTTTTCAAGTATCGGAATGATCGTAAGCGCTGCTTGTTTAGTTGCGCGGGCGTCATTCATGTTATCAAGCCACAACTTGAAAGCATCTTTTAGTTCTGATGGTATATCAAACTCCATTGCTTCTTTCATCAGCAGAGCGAGCTTCTCACGTGTTTGCTTCACTGCAAGATACATGCCAAGGCCAAATTCCGCATTATCCTCAAACAAAGAATTTGCCCATGAAGGACCATACCCTTCTCTATTTGCACAATATGGGATAGATGGTGCGCTGCCGCCCCAAATAGATGAGCATCCGGTAGCATTTGCAATCATCATCCTGTCGCCAAATAGCTGAGTTACTAAGCGCGCATAAGGAGTTTCGCCGCAGCCTGCGCATGCGCCTGAAAACTCGAGAAGTGGCTGTTCAAACTGACTGCCTTTTACTGTCTCTATTTTTAAAGGATTTTCTTTTTCAGAAAGACTCATTGCATAATCCCAATAAGGTATTTGATGTGTCTGGCTCTCTAAAGGCTTCATAATTAGGGATTTTTCTTTTGATGGACATGTATTCGCACATACGCCGCATCCGGTGCAGTCTAACGGGCTTATCTGAACTCTAAAGTTCAGACCTTCCAATCCTTTGCCTATTGCCTTCTTAGATACAAATCCCTCAGGTGCATTTTTTACTTCTTCTTCATTTAATAAGAAAGGTCTTATTACAGCATGAGGGCATACAAATGCGCATTGATTACACTGAATACATGATTCAGGCTGCCATTCAGGAACATTTACTGCTATGCCGCGTTTTTCGTATTTTGTAGTGCCTACTGGAAAAGTGCCATCCTCGCGTCCGACAAAAGCACTTACCGGAAGCTTGTCGCCTTCCTGGCGATTCATAACATCAGCTACGTTTTTGATAAAGTCCGGAACATCGGCCTCTACCTTTGACTCTTCGTCAACTGCATCAGCCCAAGAAGCAGGTACTTCAACTTTTACAAGTGCTTCAATACCTTTGTCAACAGCCAGGTAGTTCATATTTACTATTTTTTCGCCCTTATGACCGTATGATTTTACTATGGCCTCTTTGAGGTGCTTCACAGCTTCTTCGATTGGGATAATGTTTGTAAGTTTGAAAAATGCCGCCTGCATTATCATATTTATTCTTCCGCCAAGGCCTATTTCCTGAGCGATATCCACAGCATTGATTATATAGAAGTTAATGTTATGTTTTGCAAGATAATTTTTTACAGATGCAGGAAGTTTTTTATCAAGTTCTTCTTTAGACCACTGGCAGTTTAATAGAAAAGTGCCGCCGTCTTTTAAGCCTGAAAGAATATCATATTTGCCTACATAAGCAGGATTATGACATGCAACAAAATCAGCTTTGTCAATCAAATATGTTGAACGGATAGGCTTATGGCCAAAACGCAAGTGTGAAATTGTTACTCCGCCGGATTTTTTGGAGTCATAGGAAAAATAAGCCTGAGCATACATATCGGTGTTGTCGCCAATAATTTTAATAGCGCTCTTATTTGCTCCTACAGTTCCATCTGAACCTAAACCCCAGAATTTGCAACAGGTAGTCCCTTCCGGGACTGTGTCAATATATTCTCCTAAAGGAAGAGATGTATTTGTCACATCATCTACTATACCAATAGTAAAGTGGTTTTTCGGTTCATCAGCTTTTAGATTGTCGTAAACAGCTTTAATCTGTGTGGGCGTTGTATCCTTTGAACCTAAACCGTAGCGGCCTCCTACAATTGTGGGTCGGTTACCATCAGCTATATAAGCTGTACACACATCCTGATATAAGGGCTCGCCTAGGGCTCCAGGCTCCTTTGTTCTGTCTAGAACAGCTATCTTCTTAACCGTTTTAGGCATTTGAGACAGGAAATGCTCTATAGAAAAAGGTCTAAATAAATGAACCTTTAAAACTCCTACTTTCTCGCCTTGTGACATGAGGTAGTCTATGGTTTCCTCAATAGTTTCACATACAGAACCCATTGCAACTATTACTCTTTCAGCTTCGGGATGCCCATAGTAGTTAAACAAACCATAGTTGCGGCCTGTAAGTTTATTAATTTCATTCATGTATTCTTCTACTACTTGTGGAATAGCCAAATAATATGGATTTGCAGCTTCCTTTGCTTGGAAGAATATATCAGGATTTTGAGCAGTGCCCCTGGCTACAGGGTTTTCTGGATTTAATGCTCTTTTCTTAAACTTTTTCACTGCATCATAATCTACTAATTTTGCAAGATCTTCATAATCCAGAACTTCAATTTTTTGAATCTCGTGGGATGTCCTAAACCCGTCAAAGAAATGAACAAATGGTACGCTTCCTTTGATGGCTGCAAGATGCGCTACGCCTGCTAAATCCATTGTTTCCTGAACACTGCCTGATGCCAGCATCGCAAATCCGGTTTGCCTACAAGCCATAACATCTGAATGATCTCCAAAAATAGATAAGGCATGACCTGCCACAGCTCTAGCTGTTACATGAAATACACCCGGTAACAGCTCGCCGGCGATTTTGTACATGTTAGGGATCATCAGTAGTAAACCCTGAGATGCTGTAAATGTTGTGGTAAGCGCGCCTGCGGTGAGAGAGCCATGAACTGTTCCTGCGGCACCTGCCTCAGATTGCATCTCTATTACCTTGACTTCCTGACCAAAAATGTTTTTTCTTCCATGGGCCGCCCAGTCATCCACATATTCCGCCATAGGTGAAGACGGCGTGATTGGATAAATTGCAGCTACTTCAGTAAAGGCATATGCAACATGAGCAGCGGCATTATTGCCATCCATGGATTTCATAACTTTTGCCATTAATTTTTCCTCTCCTTTTGCTTATTGCTTAAAGTTTGTCTAATATATTGTAAAGGCTCGTGAACTACTCGGCATTGAAATACCGAGCTTCGTAATTCTAGGCCACAAACTTTAGTTCGTCTGACCTATGCATTACCGGCCTGCTCAATGCCACTAGTGGTCGCTCTTTGTATAGAGGTTCCAGCTACTTCGCTGGATTCCCTGCGGGTTTCTTAATAGATGCTGCTTGTGACATTTTGCACATTTAACTTCAGATTTATAATTATTCTCAGCCACACAGTTTTTGAAGCCCGATTATTACAAACAAAAGTATTATATCACAATACTTTTGATTTATCTATACAGTATACTGCATATTAGAATTCAATATTTATTGTATACGCAAATTCTTATTGTATCGCTTTTGCGCCCTCATTTATGCATTCTGAAAAAAGAGTGCCACAGTACCAGGGCCTGCGTGAGAGCCTATTACAGGTCCTATCCATGACATTATTATATTTTTTACTCCAAATTCTTTGATAACCGCTTCTTTAAGTTCTAGCGCAAGTTCCTCATTATCCGCATGACTTATCCCAATTACCTGATCTTGAGGGTTTTTAGCTCGCTGCGCCATAATTTCTATCATTTTCTTTACTACATTTTTCCGTCCTCGCACGTTTTCTAGTGGAAGAATCGCTCCGTCTACAAAATGCAAAACCGGCTTTACATTAAGAAGGCCTCCTACAAAGGCCTGAGTAGCAGAAATCCTTCCTCCGCGCTTTAGGTATTCCAAGGAATCTACTGTAAATATATGTTCCATATGTAATGCATAAGGTTCTATTACCTGAGCTATTTCTTGGGCTGTTTTGCCTTCTTTTGCCATTTGAGCAGCCTTTAAAACAACCAATCCAAGTCCCAGGCTTGCACACTTTGTATCTATGATAATTATCTCGTCTGCCTTCAAGTTTTCTTTTGCAAGAAGGGCAGATTCATAACTACTTGTAAGTTTTGAAGAAAGGCCCAACACTAAAGGTGTCTTCCCTTGGCTTAAATACTCTTTGAAACACTGCATATAAACCGGAACTGTAACTTGCGATGTAGTAGGCACAATTTCTCCTCTTCTAATAGAATCATAAAACTCTTTGAGACTTAAATTCGAAATATCTTTTGTCGGATCGTCTTTTAAAGAAACAGGCATTGGCAAAACTTTTATAGGATAATCTTTGATAATACCTTCCGGAAGATCAGATGAACTATCAGTTACTATAATTACATTTTCCATAAATATCACCTCCAGGCTTCGATTGAGCCAACCCCATTTTATCATTTTAAAAGGCTTTGTGCAATTAAAGGATCTGCTACATTTCAGCTACTGCGCCGCTTATTATTTTTATGAAATCTTTCTTTACTCTCTCTGATGTTTCTATTACTTCCTGATGTGACAGCTTATTTTTTGAAATTCCTGCAGCCATATTTGTAATGCAAGAAATTCCAAAAACCTTTATATTCATTTGCCTTGCTGCTATGACTTCCGGTACTGTCGACATGCCTACAGCATCAGCACCGATTATTGACAGCATCTTTATTTCTGCAGGTGTTTCATAGCTTGGACCTTTCAGAAATGCATATACCCCCTCCTTATAAGCAACCTTATTTTTCTCATAAACTCTCTTTGCCGTTTCTATAAGCTCAGGGTCGTAAGCATAAGTCATATCAAAAAATCTAGGCCCGAACTCCGGAATTTCCTCTCCTATAGCCGGATTTTCCCCTGCAAAATTAATATGATCTTTTATAACCATTAAATCTCCGGGTTTGAGGGATGCATTAATTCCTCCTGCAGCATTTGTCACAATCAATGTGTTGATCCCCAGAAGGCCCATCACCCTAACTCCAAAAACCACTTTTGATATAGGGTGTCCCTCATAAAAATGAAATCTGCCCTGCATTGCTGCTACATCTTTACCTTCTAATTTTCCAAAAACCAGATTTCCCGCATGCCCTTTTACTGTTGAAACAGGGAATCCGGGAATATTTGAATAAGGTATTACTGTCTTATCCTCTATTCCTTCTACAACTTCTCCTAATCCGCTGCCCAAAACTATGCCAATTTTTGGTTGTGTATCTATCTTATTTTTGATGTGGTCTACAGCCTGCATTACTTCTTCTCTATAAGACATGTGGCATTCCTCCAATTATCATAAACTATATGTTATAAGCTCTTTAAGGCTTTTTCCATTCTTTAGCTTTTCGCAGCCGAGAAAATCGGCTACCGTTTGGCCCACATCAGAAAAACACGGCAAAGTGTTAAGGTTTACTGCCGGCTTTATCTTGCTTCCATAAATCAGGACGGGAATATATTCCCTTGAATGGTCAGTGCTTTCAGTGGTTGGATCACATCCATGGTCCGCGGTAATTATCAGCACATCTTCTTCTTTAAGTTTTGAAATTATTTCAGGAAGACGGGCATCAAATTCTTCTAAGGCTTTTGCATATCCTACAGGATCGTTTCCGTGTCCGTAAAGCATGTCGTAATCCACAAGATTTGTAAATACTAGTCCCCGGTCAAGCTCATTCATAGCTAAAATAGTTTTATTTATCCCATCTGTATTCCCATTTGTATGAATCGACTTAGTTATACCCTGTCCTGCAAAAATATCCCAAATTTTGCCGACGCCGATAACTTCCATCCCGGCAGCCAAAACCTTGTCAAGGAGGGTCTCGTAAGGGGGTTTTAGTGAAAAATCAGCTCTGTTATATGTTCTTACGTAATTTCCCGATGTACCGGTGAATGGACGTGCTATTACTCTTGCCACTGCGTGTTCTCCCTGAAGTATCTCTCTGGCAATTCTGCACATCTCATAAAGTCTTTCAAGTGGAATTATATCTTCGTGAGCTGCTATCTGAAATACAGAATCAGCCGAAGTATATACTATTGGGCACTTGGTCTTGACATGCTCATCTCCCAGCTCTTGGATTATTTGCGTGCCTGAGGCCGGCTTGTTGCCTAAGACTTTAGTGCCTGTTCTTTTTTCAAATTCTTCTATTATTTCTGGAGGAAAGCCATTAGGATATACAGGAAACGGCCTTTCCAGGACGACTCCCGCAAGCTCCCAATGTCCTGTAGTAGTATCTTTGCCGGGAGATTTTTCGGCTGCCTTGCCATATGCGCCAAGAGGCTTTTTTACCGGCGGCACTCCCATCACATCTATAATATTTCCAATGCCCAGCTTTTGCATGTTAGGCATATTAAGCCCGCCTACAGCCCGTGCTGTATTTCCCAGCGTGTTGCTTCCCTCATCTCCATATTTTGCAGCATCCGGCATTTCTCCAACACCTACACTGTCAAGCACTATCATAGTAACTTTTTTTATCATGATGACCATCCCTTTTTAAAACTTCGCTATTTTATCTCCTGTTATCTTCGCCCAAATAACCTTCCTTTTTTCGGTGGGCTTTAAGTCAAATTCAAAGGCTTCTTTTACTTCATCCTTCGCCCAGTCAAGTTTTGCTCTGTCATTTGCTAAAATTTTTGCAAAGACTTCGCCCTTATTTACTTCATCTCCCACTTTTTTATATATCCAAATACCCACTGCCGGATCTATCACATCATCCTTCTTTTGCCTGCCTGCTCCAAGTTTCATGGCTGTAGTGCCTAAACGCACTCCATCGATTTTGCTTACGTAGCCGTCTTGTGCTGCGGTAACTTCAAGTTCATATTTAGCTTGAGGAAACAGTGAATAATCCTGGATAACTTTCGGATTTCCTCCCTGGTTTTTTATTATCTCACTAAATTTTTCAAGTGCTTTTCCTGTGTCTATGCTATCTTTTAGTTTTGCCACGGCCTTTGATTTATCGCTTTCAATTTCAGCCATTCGCATCATTTCTGCAGCAAACTCAAGGCAAAGTGTAAGAAGATCCGGATGTCCGCTTCCTTTCAACACCTCTATTGCTTCTATAACCTCTATGGCGTTGCCGATAGCAAGACCTAGAGGCTGCTCCATATCAGTAATATAGGCTATAGTTTCTCTTTCCGCTCTATTTCCTATCTTTACCATTAAACGTCCGAGCTCTAAGGCATCTTCAAAGGTTTTCATAAAGGCACCGCTGCCAAACTTTACATCTAAGATTATTTTATCGGCACCACCGGCAATTTTTTTACTCATTATTGAGCTTGCTATAAGAGGCATGGAATCTACTGTTGCTGTTACATCCCTTAGTGCATAGAGCATTTTGTCTGCCGGCACCAGGTTCTTTGACTGGCCTGTTATTGCAGCGCCAATGGTGTTTACTGAATTGATAAAAGTTTTTGCATCCAGTTCGCAGCAAAATCCGGGAATTGATTCCAGCTTATCTATAGTGCCTCCCGTATGTCCTAAACCTCGTCCGGACATTTTTGCGATCTTTACTCCCACAGAAGAAGCAAGGGGAACTAAAACCAACGTAGTGGTGTCTGCAATACCTCCTGTAGAATGTTTATCCACTTTAATGCCTTTGATTTCAGATAAATCTACTGTTTCGCCTGAGTAAGCCATAGCCATAGTAAGATTTGTTGTCTCATCTTCGTCCATTCCTTTAAAATAAATTGCCATAAGCAGAGCCGATATCTGATAATCAGAAATGCTGCCGTTTACATAGCCGTCAATTACAAACTGTATCTCCTCTTTTGAAAGTTTTAATCCCCGCTTCTTTTTTTCAATAATATCTGTCATAAAAAACACGATATCACCGCCCATCCAAAAATTTATTTAATTTCTTGCACTACTTATTAAGCTGATTTTACGCCAAAAATCACAGACGAAATGCATAAGGTAAAAGTTCCTCTACGGTCATTGTTTTTATTTTGGAGCCATCTCTATTTGAAAGATAAATAATAGCAGAAGGTGCAAGCTCAGCTATAACCTGTCTGCAGGCTCCGCAAGGAGAAACCGGTTCATCTACATTTGCAGCGACAGCTAAAGCCGCTATATCCTTTTTTCCTTCTGAATAAGCCTTAAAAAGCGTTACTCTTTCAGCACATACGGTAAGCCCATATGATGCATTTTCAATATTGCAGCCTAAGATCGTTTCCCCGTCTGCAGTAGCCGCGCAGGCTCCCACGGGAAACTTAGAATAGGGCACATATGCATTTTCCATGGCAGATAAGGCTTTTTTGACTAGTTCTTTTTTATTAATTTCAATCATATAAAATCCTCCTAAGCAATTCTAACGTTCTGTAAACTTCCTTGTTTTGGGATCTAAAAAATCTCTAAGTCCGTCTCCTATCAGATTAAAGCCTAAAACCGTTATAAGAATTGCCATACCCGGAAAAGTAGGATACCACCAATGACTTAATATATACTGACGGCCGGTTGAAATCATGGCACCCCATTCAGCAGTGGGAGGCTGTGCTCCAAGACCAATAAAGCTTAAACCGGCAGTAAGCTGTATAGCAAATCCTATATCCATGGTAGCTTCCACGATAACAGGCGAAATGCAATTCGGTAGAATGTGTTTAAAGATGATTTTCATATCATTATTGCCGATTGCTTTTGCAGCCTCCACATATTCAAATTCCTTTAAGGCCAAAATCTGACCTCTTACTATTCTGGTATACCACGGCCACCATGTAAGGCTTACTGCCATCACAGCATTTGTAAGACTCGGTCCTAAGGCAGCTGCAACTGCCATTGCAAGTATAAATGAGGGGAAGGATAAAAACATGTCAGTAATTCTCATTATTATTTCATCTATCCACCCGCCAAAATATCCGCTAATTCCCCCTAATATCACTCCTATAACCGCAGCAAAAGTTACTACCTCTATCCCTACTGCAAGGGATATGCGCGCACCGTAAACTATTCTGCTGAATATATCTCTTCCCATTTCATCAGTGCCAAAAAGGTGGCGACTGCCCGGTGGTAAAAGCTTATCGCTCATAGAAATTTCTATCGGATCAAATTTTGCTATGTAAGGAGCGAATACAGCAACAAGTATCAGCATAATAATAATCAACGTACCTATTAGATTCAAAGGATTTTTAAAGAACTTTAGTAAAGTTTTTTTGTTCATTATCAGCTACCTCGATTATTTATAGACGATTCTAGGATCGATAAAGGCATAACTTATATCGACAATTAAGTTTACGATTACAAATATTACGGTTGTAATCAGTGTCACTCCCATAATAGCCGGAAAATTTAATGTCATTATGGCATGCACACCGTAGTTTCCTATACCCGGCCACGAAAACACCGTTTCAGTAAGCACAGCACCTCCTAAAAGCGATGCAAATTGGAGACCGATAATAGTCATCACCGGTAGTATGGCATTTCTTAAAGCATGCTTATAAATTACAACTCTTTCGCTAAGTCCCTTAGCTCTTGCTGTCTTAATATAGTCTTCATTCAATACTTCCAAAATGCTCGAGCGAGTCATTCGTGTAAATACAGCCATGGAACCGTATCCTAAGGTAAATGCAGGCAATATTAAGTGAAGTATACTACTCTTTAGCGCGAGCCAATCGCCGCTTAAAATGCTGTCGATTATATAAAAACCGGTTATATGTGCAGGGGGATTTAGTTCTATTCCTATGCGCCCGCCTATAGGGAGAAGGCCTAATTTTTTGTAAAATAAAAGTTGAAGCAAAAGCCCCAACCAAAATATAGGAGTTGATGCACCGAGCAGGCTTGCAATTCTACCTCCGTTATCTATAAATGTATTTTTTCTTGTAGCCGAAACAACTCCCAGCGGCAATCCTATAGCTACACTTATTAAAAGTGCAAAAATTGAAAGTTCGGCTGTGGCGGGAAGATATGTTAGGACCTCTTCCCTTACAGGTTTTCTTGTCTCGATAGAAGTACCCATATCTCCATGCAAAAGATCTGAAATATACATTAAATACTGAACGGGCAGGGGCTTATCAAAACCTAGCTGCTTCCTCAAGGATTCAATCTGCTCAGGACCTGCATGGGGACCGGCCGCAAGGCGAACCGGATCCCCCGGAATTGCATGTGATATTATAAAAGTTAACAGCGACATGCCAATTAAAACAACGATTAGCATTGCAATTCTTCTTGCAATATATGTTGTCAAAATTACCCCTCCAGGTCATTCCTTATACATAAAGTAATAGCGATTTACGAGAATCGGGTGAAATACAAAACCTTTTACCCATGACCTCATAGTCGTAATATTGTCGCGTACAAGTATAAATATTGCCGGACAATCATCGTTTATTATTTGTTGGGCTCTTTTATAAAGTTCTTCTCTATGGGCCAAATCCGTAGAGCGGCGAGCCTCCTCTAAAAGCTGATCCACTTGCGGATTTGTATAGAAAGATTCGTTTATGCTGCCTATGGTTCTTGAGCTGTAAAGAGCATAAAGCACATTATCCGGGTCTAAATAGTCAGGATAAAAACCGCTTATAAACATATCAGGTGCAGTTTCCGCTGATGCCAACATATCTTTTATGGTTGCCCATGCTAAAACCTGTATGCTGATATCTATCCCAAGTTCTTTCATATCGCTTTGAAACAGTTCTGCAACTTTTTTATAGTCTTCAGAGCCTGTCTCTACCATTATTGTAAACTTTAGACCTTTTCCTCCCGGATATCCTGCTTCTTCTAGAAGCTTTTTAGCTTTTTCTACATCTTTTTCGTAGGGTTTAATGGTTGAATCATGGGCCCACATTCCTGGCGGGAGTGGTCCCTGCATTCTTTTGCCTAAATTGTTAAATACGCCCTTTATGCAGTCATCATAAGAAAATCCATACGCCATAGCCTGACGCACTCTTTTATCTTTTAGAGCACCTCTTTGGTTATTAAAAAACAGATTAAGCAAGTTGACGGTACTGTCAACTTGTACAGTTATATCGGGATTTTTCGAAAGATCTTCTATAACATCTCGCGGTATGGCATTTGCAAAATCTGCATCTCCGCTTTCCAACATAAGTCTTTGGGAAGAAGATTCTTGAACAACTTTGTACACAACCTTGGAAACGTGTTTTCCTTCCCATCCTCCCCAATAGTCAGGGTTTTTTACCAGCGTAAAGTCTTGACCCATATTCCAGCTTTCCAGCATATAAGGGCCGGTACCTACCATGTTTTGTCTTAACCAATTTTGTGCCAAGTCTCCATTTTCTTCATGTTCTTTTATAGCCTTAGGGCTTATAATCATCGGACCTGAGGGGTTTGCAAGAGCATGAATAAACGGAACAAAGGCGTATTCAAGGTTAAATCTTACGGTGTATTCATCAACAACATCTATGCTTTTTATCATATCGAACATCCACGCCGGCCCCTGATTAATTTTAAGCAGTCTTTCAAAAGAAGTTTTGACAGCATCTGCGTTAAATGGAGCTCCATCTGTAAACTTTATATTCTTTTTAAGGTAGAAGGTCCACACTTTTCCATCACTGCTTGTTTCCCATCTCTCCGCAAGTTGTGGGACAACTTCATTTGTGCCGCCTTTGTAAGTAACCAATCCCTCATAAACCTGTGAAATAGCTTGCAATGATTCTGGATCATAAGCTATATGAGGATCTAATGTGGTGGGCTGATCATTATAGGCTACTACCATGGTATCGGGGTTTTTAACTTTCGTCTGATTTTCCTGGGTATTTTTCGAATTGGTCGGTGCCTTATTGGCTGACTGAGCGCATCCGGCAACTAACGAAACACATAAAATCAGTATTAATAGCAACACTAAAAATTGTCTGACTTTTTTCATGCCATAAACCCCCTAAAATTTTCTCTATTTGCCTGGCTGTTGAATATATTTTACCATGAAATCTTAATATTTGAACGCTAATTAAGCATGTGTACATAATACTTGAAGTTTATGGTAAAACTGAAATTGAAATTAAGGTTTCTTCGCTTTCTCCAGTTGAAACTGCCACCGCTCCCTCCGGATCAACAATCAGGCTATTGCCCAAGCTTACCATTCCAAGATGTGAACCTACAAAATTTGATAGCAGAACATAAACCTGGTTTTCAACCGCTCTTGTTATAGGAATCGCCCTATTTTTTTCTAACTTCCATCGGGCCTCTTTAGGATTATAAAAATGAGCTGATAGAATATATATAAATTCCGCCCCTTTATTTTTAAGTTCTTTGGCAAGACTTGGATAGTTTTGGTCTCTACATATCATAATTCCAATTGTTTTGTTTTTATATGTAAAAACAAAAAGGTCTTTTTTACCCGCTTCAAAGTATTCTAATTCTGCTTTTGTAGGATATTTTTTATCATAGCTATAGGTTCTCCCATTGGGTAAAAATACAGATACACTGTTGTAAAGTTTGCCTTCTTCAGTATAGGGATGTCCTACTGCGACTCCAACTTTTGACGTTTCGCAGGTTTTGCTAATTTCATCTAAGGCATTTTGCACCAATTCATTTAAATTTTTATCTGATAAAATTTCCGGCGTATAACCGGTAAGCGCCATTTCCGGAAAACCAATAAAATCCATATTTTGACAAGAAGCTTCTTTTATGAAGCTGATGATTTTATTCTTGTTAACCTCAAGTTTTTCAGAAACAGACATCTGACATACTCCAAGTTTCATTTCGCGTTCCCCTTTATCATTAATTTCGAATTGCTTCTATTATACTTTATATTCCCGGGCTATTCAAAAAATTCTTTTGGATTTCTGTCGGTATGCGATTGACAAAAGGATTTTTTTAATGTAGATGTAAAATAGGAATATAACTTTAAAATTTGACAGGAGGGGTCTAAAATGAGAATTGCAATATTAAGTGATACTCATGGAAGCTTAGATGCTTTTAATAAAGTTTTGGAAATAGCAAAGCCATATGACTATATTATTCATGCAGGAGATATACTTTATCACGGACCGAGAAATCCCTTGCCCGAAGGCTACAATCCTGCAGAACTTGCAAAAGCCATAAACAAATTGGATGTACCATTTATAGCAGCGGCAGGCAACTGTGATGCACCCATTGATCAGGTGGTGCTTTCAGTTCCGATTCAGTCTCCTTATGCATTACTGATAATTGATGGGTGTAAAATTCTCATTACGCATGGTCATCAAACCACAGAAGAGGAACTTATTTCACTTGCTAAAAAATGGAAAATTGATATTTTAATAACAGGCCACACTCATGTAAAAGTCTTAGAAAAAAAAGAAGGGCTGATACTTTTAAATCCGGGTTCTTGTGCGCTGCCAAAAGACGGTACACCATCTTTTGCTATTTTCGAAAAATCAAATCTATCCCTTGTCAATATTGAAACCGGTGACCCTATTAAAAGTATTGCCCTATGAAATTTTTTATTTTTGACCTGTTTTATCCCACGTCTCAGGTATTACCGCTCGAGCGCCACCGATGAGCTTAGGGCGGTAACGAGCCGCTACAAGATTGGCTTGTCCTATTTTATTGATGCTAAGCCTTACCGGAACAGCTACATGTTTTATGTGCATTCCTATTAATGTATCCCCTATATCAAGACCGAAGTGTCCTTTTATGTATTCCACTACCACAGGATGCTCCATTTTCTCGAAAACCATGGTTGCAAAAGCGCCTCCGGCATGCATAGCAGGTTTTACTGTGACTACTTCTAAATTATATTGTTCTGCTACTTTTTCCTCTACAACCAGTGCGCGATTCAGGTGCTCACAGCACTGAGCAGCAAGTCTGACATCATATTTTGGTATGACATTTGCTATGCCTTCCACAACAGCCTCTGCAGCTTCCATGCTGGAATATTTCCCTATTCTCCCGCCCATAATCTCACTTGTGCTGCAGCCTATCACAAGAATCTGGCCGGGCTTTACAGGGGCTATAGAAAACAGCTCTTCAATTGCTTTTGAAACATTATCGCTAATTGATTTTAAGTCCATTTTTTTCCTCCAATCATTGATAATAAATTATAAGAAAGAAAAGTAATCCCCATTTTGTCTGCGATTATTATTATAGCACATCAACCATATTTTTATAACTTTTATAATAAGTTTTAAAAAATGAATGATAGTGGCACAATTTAGCTTGAGCTTGATTAGTAGGAAATAATGAATCTTGGGTAATTAAAAATGTGATAAAAATATACAAAAAACTGCCACACAGATTCGAGTGACAGTCCATAGGCACTAATTTTAGATATTTAACCTGTCTACTTGCAGGGGCATATTGCAATGGTGGTTCGCCCTGAGGCCATAAGCTTCTATTACTAACCAGCGTCTAAAAGTGCTAGTTTTTACTTTGTTCAAGCCCTATGTATTTATTAATTTTGTCAAAAAGAAAAAGAGGGTCATATTAAAATTGTTTCCCTCTTTTTCGAAAAATATAATTGTTGTTATTATATATAAATTAAAATCCTCCTATACCAGCTAAAAGTCGTCCTATTCCATTCGATATCATTCCTATCCAGCAAAAATCAGGATCAACTACTGTTACACTTTGTGCCGCTAAAATAGAACTGCAACATACAAAATAAAAATAAGGTAAAATTATAAATAATACACCTTGTAGTGCTCCAGCAGCTATCGCACCTTTAACTCCACCTGTTGAGTTTCCGAAAACTCCTCCAGTGCCACCCATGAAGAAGAATTCTATCATTGGGGGAACAACAGCTACGCCAACAAGATAACCAAATATAACAGAAGTAAGAATACCCGCAATTGTAGCAGATATAAAACCAATTAGAACTGCATTTGGCGCATATGGAAAAACAACAGGGCAATCAAGCGCCGGAACAGCATTGGGAACAACTTTAGAGGCTATTCCTTCAAATGCAACTAAAATTTCTGCTATCATCATTCTTACGCCTTGCAAAAGTATTGTAAGACCAGCACCAAAGGTTATGCCTTGAATTAAAATAAAAACAACTATATTTTGTGTTACTTTAAGTTCTGTAGCAACATAAGATGTACCCGCAAAAGCTACACATATTGCAAAAAGAGCAACAATAACTAATGTAGTTGCACAAACAACTTCTTTTGCAAAACCAAGTGCTTTTGGAAGTTTAATATCTTCTGTGCTCACCATTTTATCACTTTTAAATAATTTTCCAACTTGCCCACCGAGCCAATAGCCAGTAGCTCCAAAGTGTCCCATTGCAAGAGGCTGCCCACCTGTTATGTTTCTCATAAAATTATTATTTATTGCCGGAAGAACCACATATGCTATACCAGCTAATATTGAGCCAATTATGGCAACGGGCATACCTGTGATCCCTGCCGCTGCAAAGCCTACGGTTATTGCAGAGGCCGCATAGAGAAAATGATGTCCTGCAAGGAATATATATTTAAGAGGGGTGAGTCTGGCAAGTATTAAATTTACTATAAAAGCCCCTACAATAATATAGGCAACAGTCGAACCATAATTTGTGGTTGCAATATTAACTACAGATGTAGTCATGGGAACAATTCCTTGCATATTGAAAGCTTCTTTTATTAAAGGCGATAAATAATTTGAAATTACGCCCGACATAACGCCTGCACCAGTACTAAGAATAATAACTCCCATAATAGTCTTAAGAGTGCCTGTAATTACCTGATCTGATGATTTTTTTTGCGCAAGAAGACCTATCAGAACAACTAAACCGATAAGTATTGCTGAATTTCCAAGGAAGTCATTTATTAAGCTCCATAAAAAACTCATTCATAATCCTCCTTCTAAATTTTAAGGCTTTGCAAATCTTGTTTTTAAAACCGAAATTGTGGATAAAGATTTTTGAAATATTACAGTGATTGTGATATAATTTATTTAATTATTTTAAACTGACTATAATCCTTTAATGGCTTCACTCTTTATAATAAAATGTAAACAAGAGCGAAGCTTCTTTCTTTATATCTGAGTTTTGCCGTGAATTACAGTTTCCCCATTTGCTTTAAGCAAGTAATAATTTTTGATTTTATTTCATTTTTGTCTACAAAATTACTAACTGGAATTACTTTAAATTGTTTGTCTGCAGGTAGAGCTTTTTTTAAAACGTCAGCTAATTCAGTAGAAGTAACAACCATGTCAAATGGCGTAGATTTAGCAGTTCCAATATCCGCAACATTTATCGTGTAATCTTTAATACCTAATTCATCAAGGATTTTGCCTACTGTAACTCTAAGAATTACGCTGGAGCCAATGCCCAAACCACAAACTGTTAGCACATTCATTTATACCCCTCCAAATACTCGCACGTAAATGCTAAGAAAATATGAAAGCCTGAATAATTTCTTCCTAGTTTACAAAATTCCTTTTCCGCTTCTATTCTTGTTTTTTAAATTATATCTGCTTTTTTTATTCCATATCCCGCCTTCTTCCTTCTTAAATTAAGTCCAATTGAAACCTAGATTTGCATCAATAGTTAAATATTTTATAAAGTTTTTTCATCAACTTTTTCCAAGCACTCGTGCAGAGCTTCTTTCCAATTGCGGATATTCTTATCAAATATGGTTTCATAAACTAATGTTGATAATGTTGTATTAGCTGGCCGCGGAGCCATTCTCTTCATATCTTGTATTGTCTTAGGGATTAAGATATTTTCATATTGCAATCCTAATGTTTTTGCGATCTCAACGGCAAATTCATACCGGCTTGCTGTTCCCTTGTTACCTAAATGGTATAAGCCGTATGCATCACTTTTAATAACTTTTTCAATCATAAAAGCTAAATCTTTTACATACGTAGGATTATCTTTTTGATCGCATGCTAAAATCATTGGCATATTAGTTTTAAGGGCTTTAACTATCTTCAAAATATAATTTCTATCAGGATGGCCATCTATTCCGTACAGATAAGGAACGCGTAAAATAAAGCACGGAATACCAGAGGCTTTTACCTCCTCTTCAGATTTTAGTTTACTTTTGCCATAAACATTAATAGGATTTACTTCATCAAACTCAGTGTATGCGTTTTCCTTTTTACCATCAAATACTGAATTTGAGCTAATATATGCAAATATTGATTTTGCCTTTCTAGCAGCATTTAATAAATTCCTCGTTCCTAGAGTATTGACTAAGTATGTTTGCTCAGGATTTTCTTCGCATATGTCCAAATCTCTCATTGCGGCAGCATGTATAATTAAATGTGGTTTAATACGGACAATTGTTTCAGTTATCGATGAAAAATCTAGAATATTTATATCTTTAGAACCTTTTAAAGAAAACACTTCATCACACTTTGAAAAATGTTCAGCAAGCTCAGAACCTAATAATCCCGTTGCACCACTTATCACGATTTTCAATTTGCATTCTCCTTTTCTAGCAAAATAGCTCTAGCCGGAGAACCTTCAGCATTTTTAATAAGCAATGGTAGGCAAATAAACTCGAACACTCCCGAGGTTACATTTTCGAAGTTTAAACCTTCTACTATCCAAACTTCATTTTTTAATAGAGCCTCATGAATTTTATATTTAGTATTTTTACTATCCACGCTAAAGTTATCAGTTCCTAAAGCTTTCACACCGTGTCGAATAAAAAAATCAGTAGCTGTTAAATCAAAGTAATCAAAATTACGATTATATCGATTTTTCCCAAATTTAAAAAGAAGAATTCTATTACCTTTGTAATATTTTTCCAAAAATTCTTTTGTTACTGTGCAAGGATAAGGAATCTCTATAACTTCTGCAATTCCTAAAAGGTTTTGAAGTGGCATTTGATCTATGCTTTTGCCATTCTTTATAAAATGTAAAGGAGCATCCACATGGGTTCCGACATGGCTTTCCATTGTAATCCGAGACATATTTGCGCGATCCTCATTGCTTATTGTTCTTATCCACTGAAGCTTAAATCCTTCTAAACTTGGATATTTATCCATCTCATTATATAATGGCGAACTAATATCTATAATTTTAGTTCCTTTTAGTAAATCTTGTTCACTCATTAAAATTATCCTCACTTTTTTACTAAGTTCTTATCTACTTTCAAAGGCTGCATTCAAGATATTTTCATCAATTTCTAATCCCTTTTTTATAGCTTTTTCGCGATTCATTGCCTCTATTTCTCCAGGGAGATAGATTGTATCAAAACCAGGTCGCGGCTTTGAAGCTTTAATTAAATTAATTAGTTCATTGACTTTCTGATAATAAGTCTCTAGTTCCAAAAAACTCTCTAAAGAAACGCTTATAATTGTTAAACCTGCATTTTGGCTTTTAGTGGTATCCTTGTGGACAGAAGTTACATAATGTGAAAAACCTGAATTGTTCAATATTCCTGCAATTACATCAACAATTATTGCTAAGCCAAATCCTTTTGGACCTCCTAACGGGGTTAAAACCCCATTAATTGCTTTAGAAGGATCATCAGTTGGATAACCGTTTTCGTCAATCGCCCACTCTGGATTGATTTTCTCATTAAGTTCTTTCGCACGATATATTTTAGCCTTAGCCACGCTACTTGTTGCCATATCTAATATAATTGGGATATTTTTGGTAGGAATGCTTACTGAAATAGGGTTTGTCCCAAGAACTGCTTCCATTCCTCCATAGGGAGCTACTGTTGGATTAGCATTTACCAGCATTATCCCAATAAGCCCGGCATGCGCGATTTTTTCTGTATAATAAGCAAGCATTCCACAGTGATTTGAATTACGGACACCAATCCAACTTAATGAATACTTCCTTGCTTTTTCTATAGCAATTTTTGTCGCCATTTCCCCTGCTACTTGGCCAAAACCACCATTAGCATCAATAAGAGTAATAAAATCCTTTTCTTTAATTATTGTCGGTTCAACTTTTATATTTATTCCACCATCTTTAATACGTCTGAGATATGCGGGAAGCATATTTATCCCATGTGATTTTACCCCACGCATTTCAGCTTCTACAATTGTATCAGCTACTATTTTAGCATCTTTTTGTTTAACACCGTATTTCATTAAAATTTCTAGGATTTTTTGCTGTAATTCATCTGGGGCAATTATAATCTTCCCATTTTCGTGCTGCATCTATTTCACTTCCTTAAATAATACGATAATACGTAATTTGTCAGGCATTAGTATTTCTTAAGCAATCACTAACTATTTCTATGCACTTTTTATCCATTTTACGTAGAGTTTCTTCTTCACAAGCTGCCATATGAGGAGTAGCAACAACATTCTTTAAGTGAATCAATGGGTTATTTTTAGGAGGCTCTTCTAAAAATACATCTACTGCAGCTCCTCTTATTTTTCCAGAAACTAAGGCTTCGTATAAGGCTTCTTCATTAACAATTCCGCCTCGAGCTATATTTAAGAGATAAGCAGAATTTTTCATCAATGAAATTTCCCTTTTATCAATTATGTTTCTTGTTCCGCTTGTTAATGGGATATGAATAGTCACAAAATCTGATGTCTTTAATAAATATTCCAACGTTACATAATTGATATCATCTTCTAAAGACCATGTAATATCAGGATAAACATCATAAACTTGAACTAGCATTTGTAAGCCCTTGCACAATTTAGCTACTTTTTTTCCTATATTGCCGGTTCCAATTATCCCTACGACTTTGCCGCTAACCCGTGTACCCATTTCTTTAAAGAAATTTCCGTTTTGCAAATTTAAATATCCTTGTGGTATTTTGCGTGCTATTGCAAATATCATTCCAATAGTAAATTCTGCAACTGCATCAGAATTAATATTTGGCATATTTTTTACGATTATACCCTTCTTTTGGGCGTAATTTATATCTATATTATCCGTACCAGTACCGAATTTAACTATACATTTCAACTTGTTCATTCGATCAATTATAATGGGTGTAACCTTGCTTGTTCCAACTATTAAACCGTCAATTTCATCTAAAATTTCATCATTGGTTTCTTCTAAATTTAAAAAATAAGGTTTTAAGTTGTTGGAATAAAACTCTTTCTCTAAAACTTCTTTATTTTGGCCATATCCAAATGAATTTGAAGAAATCAAAACATTATACATCATTTTTCTTTGCCCTGTTAAATCTATAATAATTTCAGTTCTTCAAGAGATGATTTAACTTTTACCTTTAGTTCTTCAGATATTGGCAAAAATGGTTTTCGCGGATATCCTGAATCAATGCCTCTCATTTCTAATATCGCATGCATTACCGGAACAGTCGGACCAAGTTTGGTAACTGAACGAAGTTTTAGAACAAGTTCTTGAGTTTTTTTGGCCTCTTCTTTTTTGCCATTAATATATTCCAAGTACATTTTATTTAGCAATTCAGGAAAAATATTCCCTAAGCCTGTTACTGCTCCAATGGCCCCTGCTTCAAAAGCTGCGTAGAAGATTGCTTCCGTTCCTATTATTACATTAAAATCCTGATAATCTTCCACTGCTAGTTTATAATTATAGTAATTTACTAAATCGAAGGAGCTATCTTTTATTCCTCTTAATCCATAATCTGCAAGCTTTTTCAAGACTTCTGGTTTAATTGGATTGCCCGAAATGCTTGGGTTATTATACACAAACACAGGTATATTTACTGCATCAATCAAGCACCGAAAATGTTCGAAAATAGAATCATCGGTTAGAGGATTATAATAAGGTGCTATAGCTCCTACAGCGTCTGCTCCAATTGATTCCGCATGTTTGGCAAGTTCAACAGTGGTATTGGTATCGGCGGTTCCTACATGAATAATAACAGGTACTCGCCCATTGACATATTCAATGATGAGTTCAGCAGCTTTTTTTCTCTCTTGGATACTCATTAATGGACCAGAACCATAAGTCCCTACTGGATATAATCCTTGAACATAAGGCACTACGAAGTCTATTAGTCTCTTCAGTCCGTCTTCATATATTTCTCCCGTTTCAGTAAAGGGAGTCATTAATGGCGGGATGATGCCTTTAAAATCAATAGCTTTCATTTTATTACCTCCATAAAAGTTTAATATAATTTTTGAAGTTAACACAATAGTTAAAATTAATCTATCTTAATATTAATTTTTTTAACTAGCTCTCTAGTATTTGCAAAACTTCTTTCACATCTGTTGCTAATGTAATTTTATTAACGTTTTCCTCATCACTTAAAACATCCATTAATTGTGATATTGCTTTTAAGTGAGTTTCATGACTTATGGCTCCGATCGTTATAACCAATCTCACAGGATCATTAGCTGCATTGCCAAACTCCACCGGCTCTTTTAATGTCACGAGGCTCATACAAACTTTTTTCACTCCATCTTCCGGGCGGGCGTGAGGCATTGCTATACCGGGAGCAATGACGATATAGGGACCAAGTTCTTTGACGTTTTTTATCATTGCATCAACATACCTGGGTTCTACAAAACCTTCTCTTACTAAAACCTCACCTCCTTTTCTGATTGCCTCTTCCCAATCGCTTGCTTCGACATTCAGTTCTATTGTTTTTTCTGTTAATAAATCTTTTAACACTGGCTGGGCAACTCCCTTCGAGCTGTTATAACTTGCAAGATTTAAAAAACTTGATAATTCTCTTGCTAATTCCTGCTGATTTTTTATTATGCAGTATTTATCTATAATCTTGAGAATTTCTTCCAATTGGTTTTGATTGTTTGTATAAGCGGATATATTCGGCTGAATCTTTGACAAAAGCCGGTATATTCTTTCTATATCTTTTTCCGGAAGCAGTGGATTCACTACGATTTCAGGTATATCTTTGCTGCCAGTAGGAATTGTTGAAATTATTAAATCTACTCTATCATTTTTGCTGGTTTCTTCTATCTGGCGGCTTGCAATCGTGTTTACAACATTTATGTTGCTAAATTGATTTTTAATTCTCGAAGACAAAAGTTTTGCTGTGCCTACGCCTGTTCCGCAAACCACAACTGCGTTGTATATATTGCTGCATGTCGCTTTATTTCTCTCAACTGCTGCACCTATATGAATTGCAATAAAACCAGCTTCTTCATCAGGAATCTTTTTGCCTATATAGTTTTCCAATGGTTTTAGAGATAGTTGAACCGCCTTAAATATTTCCGGATAATTGCGTTTAATTTCGTGCAAAATTGGATTTTTAAGAGGTAGATTATGTCTGAGGCGATAAATAGTAGGTTCTAAGTGTTTTAAGAGGCCGTTGTGCAGCTCTGTATCGATTGAAAAATCTTTATTTAACTTTTCTCCTATAGTTTTAATAATCTCATCTGTTAAAATTTGCAGCTGCAACCACTCTTTGCTTGAAAATATATCAGCTTCTGTAACTTTTCCGCCTAACAGATGTATTGTGATGTAGCCGATTTCATCATCAGGAATCTTAATATTGTAGCTTTCTTCTAAAAATGCAACCATGCTCGAAGCTACTGCAAATTCTTTGGTAAATTTGAGCCGTGACAATTCTTCTTCCGGCATTACTATATTTTTGTTAAGTTGTATACGTTTTATTGCAAGCGCAAGATGAATTACCAATCCGGAATATGCATTATCGGCAAATGTTGTTTTTAACTGCTTTTCAGCTATTTGTATCGACTTTTCTATAGGCAAAATATCAAGGTCTTGAAACAACTTTTTTATTTGCTTGTCTGCTACTATATTTATTCTTCGATGAATTGGTGTTTTTATAAGGTTTAGCGCTTTCTCGACTTCCATATTTTCTGATAAAAGGGAAATCACGGCTCTTCTTAAGTCTTGTTCATATCCTTTTACTTTAAGGCCAAAATGCGGCACAGATTCAAGTTGAAGATTATGATGTGCAAGCCATGTTCTTACTGGCTTTAAATCATTTGAAACGGTGCCTCGACTTACCGACAAAACATCTGCGATTTCATCGATTGTTATATAATCTTTTGCCTGAAAAAGTTCTGTAAGTATCATAGTCTGTCGTTCTTTAGGAGTTAATACATAGTTATAGCTTGTAATTTCTTCAAGTAATGTCATAATTTTTTGTTTTTGAGAAGGCATAGGTGCATATTCGATTCCGGAATTAGGTTTTCTGATTAATTGTGGCAAATCGTTGGCTTTTAAAAAGTCATCAATTTTGTCTAAATCATATCTAATTGTTCTTGAAGATACTTTGAACTTTTTAGCAAGCTCTGAAATTTTAATCGGTTTTTCTGATGATATAATTTGACCAAGCAGCTGCGCGCATCGCTCATCTATCAAATTATAACAACTCCCTTCATTATGCATTATATAGCAGCCCTATTGTTATGAAAAGTCTAATATCTTTCAAAGCAATTGTGGCAATTGTATACTATACTTACACTAAATGCTGAGGCAGCATCTGTCAAATTAAAAATTGTATAATAGCAATTGAGTACAAAAATAAAAGCCTGGAATCGGCTATTTTTTATATAGGATTCCGGGCTTATCATTTTCGAATGTAGGAGAAATAAAATTATATAGCAGCTCAGTCGTTCTCCACTATCACTGAAACACCATCTGGAATTACTGTAATTTTTGCATTATTCCCTTTGAGTTTTAGCGCCTGCTTTATAGCGTCTTCTACTGTGTAAGCATGAATCATATGGCAATCCTCAATCATTTTAGGATCACACATATCTGTTACAAATATGACGGTATGCTTATCAAGAATCCTTGATAAAATTTGAAATTCCCACTGATCAGGTGCCGTATCTTCCGGAGGCACCTTTGCTAATCTATCCAAGATTTCCCTGGGGTTTTTTGCATTTTTCATGTTGTTATAAAAAGACTCTCCACCATGACCATCATTACATGCGGCAACCATTATAATTACTCCGTTCTCGCGGCATGTCGCCTCTGCTGCAGTCATCCCTTTTACGGATTGATAAAGATTTTGGTCTAAAGGATACCCTCCGTTTGTAGAAATAACAATATCTGCAGGCTTTGCCTTTACGCTCGAAAGTTGTTTTACGAATTTGCACCCTTCCTCATGGGCTAGAATGCTGTCACCACTAAAGGCATTTATGATTTTTTTATCTTTATCTATTACAACATTTAATATGAAGGCAAGATTAGCTGCTTTTGCTGCAAATAGCATATCTTTATGTATTGGATTATTTTCCAGGTTGCCTGTTCTCGCATAAGGACTTGCAATAAATTTTGCGCAATGATTTTCCATGACAGATGTTGCACCTGCCACACCAGGAAGAATGCTCTTTCTTCCCCCTGAAAAGCCGGCAAAAAAATGTGGTTCAATAAAGCCCTCAGATATAACTAATTCTGATTTGCAAACCATTTTGTTTAAATATAGCCTGCCCCCTGAAGGCAAAAGGCCAACATATTCTAGCTGATCATTATCAAAAGCCATATGGTTTATAATGGTTTCATTTTTAACTATTTCTTCTCCGAATTTATTTATCATTTCTTCTTTCGTTGTCGGCCTGTGAAAACCAGTTGCAATCATAATTTTTATATCTATATTCGGATTTGCCCTTCTAATTGTATCCAATAATATAGGCATTGTAATTTTGCTCGGCACGGGTCGTGTATGATCACTGGTTATTATTAAAACTTCTTTCTTTCCTTTTACCAATTCTTCCAGCGTTGGACTTCCTATAGGATTCGAAAGCGCATTTCTTACTATTTCATCTTGTGGCAAAGATTGTTTATATTCGTCAGCTTTTGAAGTCAATATCCCTAAAAAATTTTCGTCAGGGATGTTAACATCCAAAAAAGTTTTGTGGTATGGGAGTCTTACCTTCATTTTAAAGTCCTCCTATCAAATTATTAATATTAATAAACCGGTATAATGGTATGGTGGTCTTACCATTATATAAATAATATCATAATATTACACAAAATCAAAGTATAGTTATTAATTTAACAATTTTAGTCCTGCTAATAAAAAAGGTATCACTAAATAATTCATCTTTGTGATACCTTTAGGCTGATGCGGTATAGACAGTAACCGCACTTTGTGGCAAAACTTCGTTCCGATTTCGTTTTGATAAGGATGGTTTGATTAAACTATCATCCGATCTTTTCAATTATTGCTTTAAGAAATGCCGGCAGGTCATTAGGATTTCTTGATGTTATCAAGTTTCCATCTACAACTACTTCTGCGTCTACATATTCTGCGCCTGCATTTACAATATCGTCCTTTATTGAGAAAAACCCGGTTAACTTTTTGCCCTTCAAATTGCAGCAAGAAGCCATCATCCATGGTCCATGACAAATGGCAGCTATCGGCTTACCTAATTTATCCATTTCCCTTACAAAATTCAGTGTATCTTTGTTCCTGCGCATATGATCCGGAGAATATCCTCCGGGTATTACAACAGCATCATAATCCTTAGCATTTACTTCCTTGGAAGAATGGGTGCTTTTTTCAGTAAAACCGCTTTTGCTAATATACGCCTTGTCCTTTTCCGATCCCACTAAATGAACTTCATAACCAGCTTCTTTAAGTCGATAATAAGGGTATATTAATTCCTTCTCATCAAAAAAATTTTCTATAAGGACAGCTACCTTTTTAATTTTAATCACTCCTTTTTAAAGTTTGTATAAAATATAAATCAAGTTTAAATATTGAGCATCAATTGACAAAATTTGCTAAAGCTCTATCTCAAAAGTCATATCCTCATCTGTTATTATATCTATTACTTCTTCTATATCTATTTCTTTAATAGCATCTTGACTAGTTGCTTCTTCGTAAGTTTTTTGCAAGATAGATGCTTCTTTTTCTAAACCTTTTGAGTTAAGGTATGAAATATAGTTATTTAAAAACTCACGATTTACAAGTTGTTTTGCAGAATCTAACATAAGTTGACTGTCATCCACAGTCCTCGGCAATTTCATAAAATATTTCTGCATCGATAGAGCGAGAATTTTTTCGATTGCAATAATATGGGTCCACAGTGGCATAAAAAAGAAAGATGTAGTGCTTACAATCACATAACACAGTTCTTCATTTTTGTCTTTATTTTCTTCTAGTGTCTCTGATAACGCCTCTAATATATCTTTGTAAACTTCTTCAATTACTTCTTCTTCCTGCAGCACGGCATCTGCAGCGCCAAATATCAGGTCGGGACAGTATAATTTTAAATAAGCTAAATCTTCTTTTATCACCTCATTTATTGCCGATAAAAACTTCAGAAATAAGGTGTAAATTATGTAGAATGGAAATTCAAATTCTACTCCATTATTCAGCAAATACTCCAATTCACTTTCGAAATTGTATAATGCTTTTATGCCGACAAATTCTTCGAAAATCGGATATTCCTCAAATAATGGTTCCAGTTGTAAAAAAGCGTCTTCGGAAGAATCATCGGATTCGTTTTCTGCGATTTGATGAAATTTCTCGGCAGCCTCTCCCATTTCCTTCAGGCTTATCTGAAAAAGAACATCAAAAAAGCCGGTTTGCCATGGATCTGCAAGTCCAAGACTTATCCAATTAAAAATAGTCTTTAGTTCATCATCAGTAAAAAAACTAGTACGGATTATGGATGCCAGTTCAAGAAGATATTCTTCTATAGACAGGTCCTCAAGCACCTCATCAAATAGATCGTCAAAATTATCGGTATCATTTTCTATAAAAACTTTTGCCGGTATTCGGAAAAACTTTAGCTCTTCTTTACTGCTGACAAGTTGAAATATAGCTTCTGCCGATTTTTGAATACTATCCAAATCAAGATCATTTTCTTCCCAAAGTTCGGAGATGATTTTTGCAATCCTTTCAGTATCGGCCTCCCCTGCATCTTCTTTCATTTCAAAGCCGAACATGACACTTACTACCCTTATAAAGTCTTTTCCATATTGGTTGATATCAAAATCTTTCTCTAACTCTTTGATTAGTTCTGTTTCAATTTCCTCAATCCTTGGAAGACAGCATTTTTTGTACTTTTTGCCGCTACCGCAAATACATTCATCATTTCTTTTTATATCAAATACATTGGGCATTTAGGAACCTCCGTATCATTTCAAAAATATTTGTTCGTTTGCCTTATTCTATCATGTAAATTTGTCCACCGTCTACTTTTAATTTTAATTATTCGTCAAAATCCGGAACGTATTCATCAGAAGCGGCTCCTTCTTCTTGAATATAACCGTTTTCAAGTCCGAGCTCAAAAAAATAATCTATCACTTCATCATATTCTTTTTTGGAAAGGGTTTTATTTATTTCAGGATAATTTTTAGCTTTATAATATGGTGCATATTGAGACATAATGCTTACATAAACCCCTTTTGGAAGATTGGCAGATATCCATTGAAGCACTTTTTTTGAATCTTCGACATGACCTGGCAAAACTAAATGTCTTATAACAAGGCCCTTTTTTATAATACCGTTTCCATCAAAAACAGGTTCCCCCACCTGAGAAAACATTTCCAGAATCGCTTGGGTTGCGATATCGAAATAGCCGGGTGCCGCGGAATATTTCAAAGCCAAATCATCGCTAAAATATTTTAGGTCTGGAAGGTACACATCTACCAAGCCCGTGAGCATCTTTAACGTTTCGACTCTTTCATAGGCGTTGGAATTCCACACTATAGGCAGTGCGAGGCCCTTTTCTTTTGCAAGCTTTACTGCTTCGATTATTTGAACAGAATAAATAGTGGGAGTTACAAGATTTATATTGTTGACACCATTTTGTTGTAATTCTAAGAATATCTCGGCTAAATCCGTTATAGAAACTTCTCTGCCTGCTCCCTCTTGGCTTATTTTAAAATTCTGGCAAAATACGCATTTTAAGTTACAGTGAGTGAAAAAGACAGTGCCCGAACCATTTTCTCCACTGATGCAAGGTTCCTCCCATTTATGTACAAAATACTTTGACAACACTGCATTTCCCGGCGCCTTGCATACGCCTTTCTGCCCCTTTGTCCTGTCAACACCGCAACAAAAAGGACACAGCTTGCATTCTTTTAAAATATTCTTTGTCACTTAAAAGTACACCTCTGTAGGTTGATAATAATCTATGGTTTTTACTGTATATTACTTGCAATAGCAAACTTTTAATTATTCATCTTCAATAAGTTCGAATTTATCAATATTGAACTTAGACAGCATAAAGTATATCATATTAATAAATATACAAACAGATTTTAAAAAATCTTATTTCGGGGGCATGCATATGTATGATGAATTTAAAAAGTTTGCAATGAAGGGTAATGTAATAGATCTTGCAGTTGGTGTTGTAATAGGCGGAGCATTTGGAAAAATTATAACTTCTCTCGTAAATGATATTATAATGCCTATCCTTGGTATTATAACAGGAAAAATCGACCTTACTTCATTAAAAGTCGTCATAACGCCGGCTACAGCAGATGTTGCTGAATTATCAATAAAATATGGTCAATTCATACAGTCATTAATTGATTTTCTTTTAGTATCCCTATCAATGTTTTTTGTCATAAAAGCGATAAATTCATTTAGCCAAACCGTAAAAGAAGAACCTTCTGTGCCTACGCCATCTAAAGAAGAAGCTTTATTGGAAGAAATACGTGATATCTTAAAGGAAAATAATCACTAATCAAATCTTTAAGATTTTCTTGTCAAACTAGATATTATAAGTAAGCATAAAGTAGTAACAACAGCTGCAAGAATTACTGGCCCTCCAAATACCTCTGTCACCCAATCATTTTGTCCTGCTACTATAGCTGTTAGAGTTCCTGCAATAAGAGCAATTCTTGCGCCTGCAGGAGTTACCATAGAATTTTCATAAGTATATTCTCCAGGTTTTCTCCAAAGTAAACCTACTACTATAGTAGGCGCGAGAGCACCAGCGGCCATACTATATAACCAACTTACAAGTCCTAAAATAAACTGAAATCGCAGTGCGCATAATCTTTTGCAATAACATTTTCAATAAATTCACCCATACTTTTAAATGAAAACCTCGCTAAAAAGCCAGCCAGTGTCAATGCAAAAACAAGCTTGCCTCCTTCGCTGCCTAAAACCCATACAAGCCAGCTTAAGCCTACATGATAACCTTGATCCGGCGTCCCAACAAAATCGGCGGCGCCCCAAACTGTAGCAAGATATGTCCACATTAGCAAAAAAAGTGGAAGCTTTTTGCCTGCAATAGCATAATCGTCAAAGCTTGCAGACCCTTCTTTAGATACTCTAAAGCCTATCCAAAGCATTACCAAAAGATAGATTATGCTCACTGCCCAAATGATAGTTGTCATTTTTATACCCCCTTTAATTTCTGTAAGATCGTGGATCTATAACAGCTTGAATAACTACCGGTTTTTTAGAATTCAATTCCTTTTTTAAAATATCTTCCAACTCTTTAATTCTTTCTACTTTGTAACCCACTGCTCCAAAACTCTCAGCCAATTTAACCATGTCTGGATTCGTAAATTCAACTCCATAAGGCATAAGCCCTTTTCTTTCTTGATTCATCTTAATAAGACTCAGAGTTTTATCATCTAAAACAATTATAATTATTGGTATGTCTTCTCTTACCATCGTTTCCAGCTCAGCCATATTCATTCCAAAGCAGCCGTCCCCTATTATTGCTATAACAGGTTTTTTTGGAAAATATAACTTGGCTGCCATAGCAGTAGGAATTCCTGAACCCATAGATGATAGACCATTTGACATAAAAAATGTCTTGGGCTCATATGTTTCCCATATTTGCCCCACTAACATTTTATGAGCGCCTACATCAGAAACGGCTATTGTGTCGTAAGGCATTGTTCGTCGCGCTGCTTTTACGACTTCAAACGATTCCATTGCCTCGCTTTTTTTAGTTGCCACTGTCTTAATCAAATTCTCCCTAACAGACTTTATATCATTTATGTCCCAAGAAGCACGATTTACTTGCCTTGTTAATACTTCTAGCATTTTAGATATATTTCCATGAAGTTCTAATTGTGTAGGATAATATTTATCTGTATTGGGCATGTTATCTATATCAATAACAGGTGTTTCGCCAAACATCCATTGTTTATCCATTTCAACTACATCAAAACCTATTGTAATTATCAAATCGCTATTTTTTGCATAATCCAAAATTATTCTATCGCACAACATTTCTATTACTCCTAAAAATTGGAGATGATTTTCAGGAATAATACCTTTTGCTTTTGGTGTAATTATTACCGGCGCTCCCAATTTTTCCACAAACTTTACAAATTCCTGATGCGCATTGCATCTAAGCACCCCTAATCCAGCAAAAATTATTGGCTTTTTTGAATTATTAATTATTTTAAGAGAGGCAGATATATCCCCTGAAAAAGTAGATTCAGTGGAAATTTTAGATAAATAATAATTCATCTTCTCTTTTTCCATTAAAGCTACATTGCTTGGAAATGTAAGATGGACAGGTCCTTGTTTTGGGGACATGGCAATAGCAAACGCCTTGCTTAATATTCTTTCGACTGATGATGCTTCAATGGTTGCGCTCCACTTTGAAACTGGTTCAAATAATCTAACTAAATCCAAGTGTTGATGTGTTGAAACTTCATAAAAATTAGTGGCCATATTACCTGTAATAGCAATTACAGGGGCTCTGTCTAAATAAGCGTGAGCTACGCCTGTAATTAGATTTGTGGCTCCCGGCCCAAGTGTAGAAAGACATACTCCCGGTTTTCCAGATATTTCGCCAGTAGCTGCAGCCATAAAAGCCGCTGTAGATTCATGCTTAGTAAGTATAAACCGGATTCCTTCTTTCTTAAGAGAATCTAGGAAAGATGTTACTTCTCCTCCTGGATATCCGAATACACATGGTATTCCCTCCTCTTTTAATATTTTTGCAACTATGTCTGAGACCTTCATATGCTCCCTCCTGTCTTTAATGCAAAATTATGTATGAATCATCACACTATTTGCAAGCATGGTAAAATTAAATTTTTGATATTTTTATTTTACCATAATGTAATAATTTTGTACAAAAAAATAATGCCGCAACATGCGGCAATAAGATTTTTGCTTGTTCCTATTAATCCTCGTAGAATTCTTTAAGCATCTTGTTTATATCTTTTTTAGCTTTCGCAATCTTTTCTTTTACAACTTTATCTTCGAAAAGGTATCTGAACAACATATGTTGTCACCTCCACTGATAATGACTTTCAATCTCAACTAAATTATAGTATGAAAATCATTATCAGTCAAGTAGTTTTTAAAAATAACTTTTTTGGATTGTTTGACTAAAAGACTGTCTAGCTGCATATTTCCAGGAATTCTTGGTAAATATCGCACAGCTCACTAGCTTCTTTTTTTGATGGCATTTCACTTGCAATTCTCAAGAGCGGTTCTGTTCCGGACAATCTTGCAGAAATCCAGCCACCGCTTTCTTGAAATTTATTTTGAAATTCTGAATGCGTCACTCCCTCGACTTTTTTAAATCTGTAAAAAAAATCAGAGGGATAGATATTCCCTCTGATAGCGCCAGGCTATATAGTTTAGTTATATAAGCTTATCAATATTCTCTAAGTTATTTTTAATTTCGCCCAAGAATTTAACTGCATTACTTCCTTCAATAATACGATGATCATAACCTAAACTTGCAATCAAAATTGGTCTTATGACAATACTGTTTTCTATTATTATGGGTCTTTCGGTTATTTTGCCAATCCCTAAAATTGCACTTTGTGGATAGTTTATAACCGGAACAAAGAAACTAGAGCCAAAAATTCCTGAATTTGTGATAGTAAAGGTTCCTTCTGACATATCTTTAATTGTCAAAGTCTTTTTTGCTACTTTTTCTTTAAACTCATTAATACAATTTGAAATATCCTCAAGTGGTCTATCTGCAGCATTTTTTATTACAGGAACATACAATTGGCCTTCATAATCTAGCGCAACTCCAATGTTTATTTGCTTTTTAATCGTGATTTTTTTATCTTCGAGGATTGAGTTGATTATTGGAAATTTCTTTAGCGACTGGCTAACAGCTTTGATAATATACGTTGTATAAGAAAAATTCTTTTTAAGACGCATTTCTTTTACTTTACTCATATCTATTTCCATAAAAGTTGTGGCTTGCACATATTCTTTAGCCTTTTCTATATGCTCAAACATCGATTTTTTAACACCGGTCAGAGAAATTTCTTCTGCGCCAGTTTCTTCTCTTTTTTTAGCTGCATTTTCAACATCTTTTTTTGTAATAATTCCGTTGGGTCCCGTGCCCTGAACATTTGCTAAATCCAAATTATATTCTTGAGCAAATCTTTTTGCAATTGGCTGGACTCTAATCTTTTTCTCTGCTGATACTATTACATCTTTTTCTGCCTTTTCTGCTAGAGAAGGTGGTTTTAGCGATTCTTCAATTTTTGTAAGCTCTTCTACTGAATCAGCTATTATTGCCAAAACAGCCCCTACCGGCAGTTCATCGCCTTCTTTGCACATAAGTTTGATATAACCGCTTTTTTCGGCTGCTACCTCAAAATTTGCCTTTTCAGCAGAAATGCTCATTATATTTTCACCCTTATTTACCTGCTCATTATCTTTAACATATATTTTTTCGATTACGCCAGTTTGCATCAAACCGCTCATTTTTTCTAAAACTATTTTTTCAATCATTACTGCTTTTCTCCCTATCTACATATTTTTTCGGCTGCCATTACTATATCTTGAACTTGAGGTACTGCAGCTTCTTCCGAGGCAAAAGGCACAGGGATTTCTCTTCCTCCAACCCTTATAATCGAACTTTGCAGGTAGTCTATTGCTTCTTCAGCAACCATTGCAGCAATTTCACCGCCAAATCCGCCGAATTTAGGCGATTCGTGAACTACGACTAATCTGCCAGTCTTTTTAACGGAATTCAAAATTATTTCTTTGTCTAGGGGCTTAATTGTCCTCGGATCAACTATTTCTGCCTCAATTCCTTCATCTGCTAATATCTCGGCAGCCTCCTGAGAGCGGCTTACCATCATTGAGGTTGCCACAATTGTAACATCGCTGCCGCCCCTCTTTATGTCTCCCTTGCTAAGGGGTATCGTATAAGGCTCGTCCGGAACTTCTTCTTGAGTGCCATAAAGTCTTTTATGTTCCAAAAATAAAACCGGATCATTGCTCTTAATTGCAGAATGCAGTAAACCTTTAGCATCATAAGGAGTTGAAGGGCATACAATCTTTAGACCTGGAACATTCATGAACCAGGCTTCGACACATTGGCTATGATGCATTCCCAAATTCAAACCTATGCCCATCGGGGCCCTTACTACTAAAGGACAGCATGCTTTTCCAGCAGATAGATAGCGAATTTTCGCGGCGCTTTGCACCAAATGGTCCATTGATATTACAAGTATGTCCGCAAATTGTATTTCAACAATAGGTCTTGTCCCCATGATAGCCGCACCCACACCCATTCCGGCAAGAGCAGCTTCTGATATAGGGGTATTTCTTACTCTATTAGGTCCGAATTCTTCAATAAGCCCTGTAGTGACTCCAAATAAACCCATTTCTATATCTTCTCCAAATGTAAAAACACTCGGATCAGATCGCATGGCTTCAGCATATGCCTCATTTAAAGCTTTTGCATATGTCTTAACACTCATTTATTATACCCCCTCTTCATAAACATCTGTCAGCATATCATCCGTCGTGCAGACCGGCTCATCTTGAATTGATTTAAATGCTTCTTCTATCTCACTGTCTGCATCGTTTTTTATCTTTGCCAAGTCTTCTTCTGATGCCATATCATTTTCTATTAAATAATTTCCAAGTCTTTTTATCGGACATTTCTTTGCCCATTCTTCAATAATCTCAGATGGCCGATTCTCTGGAATAATTCCGGCATGAGGTTTCATCCTAAATGTAATGCAATCTAATAAAGTTGGTCCCTCTCCTCTTCTGGCCCTTTCTACTGCTTCCTTTGTATAGCTATAGACCTCAATTATATTATTCCCATCTATGGTATAGCCAGGGATCCCATATCCAACGGCTCTGTCCGAAAATTTTTTGCAAGCCGTTGCCTTATTAGCCGGCATAGTCACAGCTATCTGGTTATTTTCAATTATAAATATGCAAGGCAGCTTCCATGCGCCTGATAGATTAATAGCTTCATGAAAATCGCCTCTGTTTGCGGCTCCGTCTCCGAAAAAGTTAAGAACCACATTATTTGTACCTTTATAAGATAAAGCTAAAGCCGCGCCGGCTCCGATAGAAATAGAGCTGCCAACCATTCCGGTTCCAGGAAGTACTCCAAGTTCGGGATAGCAGGAATGGTGAGAAGTTTCATGTCCTTTGCTAGGACTCTTTTTCCTGGCACCCATCGCCAAAAGCATAGTTCTTGCCGAAACGCCTCGTGCTATAAATGCGCCGCGGGTTCTTAGCGACGGCAGAACTTTATCATCTGGTCCTATTGCATAACAACTTCCAATGGGTATAGCTTCTTGACCGGTGCTTTGATGAACGACTTCTTTTAAAAGTCCCTTTTTAAACCATTCATCTGTTTTAATATCAAATAACCTTGTTAAAACCATTTGACGATACATTTCAAGTAAATCAGATTTACTAAGATCCAATTGTTCTCACTCCATTCTGTTAATTTTCAAATCGATGATCTCTTTAGAATTTTTGTTAAACCATCTTTTATCTCCTTAGTTGCTTGTTCACCTCCAGTAAGATTTTTTGCTAAATTTACAAGGCTCCGCTTTGACATTTTAGAATTTAAAAAAATGCTTAGCGGAGCCTTTTTATTTAATGGAAGTAGTTTTTAGTTGAAATATTTGATAAAATTTTTAGTATTTATATATTACTTCTATATTTCATATTATTTTCCTTCTTTGTGAAATAATTATTTTTACAAAATATAGATAAATTTTTAATGCTTATTATCCCTGTTTCGCTTAGAGGATTTTTTGTAAATTTGTCAAAATATATATTTATAGCCTATAATTTTAGCATTTTAAAAATGGGGGTATTATAGTGAAATACGATTTTGATAAAGTAATCGATCGAAAAAATGATTATTCGTCTAAATGGAATGATCTTCAAAAAATGTTCGGCAGGGACGACCTTTTGCCCATGTGGGTTGGGGATATGGACTTTGAAAGTCCACAGCCTGTCATAGACGCCCTTGTTGAAAGAGCAAAAAAGGGGGTTTACGGCTACACATCAACGCCTCCGTCCTATTTTGAATCAGTGGCTCAGTGGATGAAAAAACGTCATAATTGGAATGTAGAAACTGACTGGATGGTTTATACGCCGGGAGTAGTTACGGCGCTGAGCTTTATTATAAATGCCTTTACAAATCCAGGAGATAAGATTATAGTTCAGCAGCCGGTATATTATCCGTTTTTCAGAGTCATTGAAGAAAACGGCCGGCGCCTGGTAAATAACCCTTTGATTTATAAAGACGGGAAATATACCATGGACTTTGACGATTTAGAGGAAAAGGTAAAAGATCGCCGAATTAAACTTATGTTTTTGTGTAATCCACACAATCCCGTAGGCCGGGTCTGGACAAAAGAGGAATTGACAAGGCTAGGTCGGATATGCCTCGAAAATAATATTCTTGTAGTATCTGATGAAATCCACCAAGATATTGTCTACCCCGGAGCAACACATATTCCCTTTGCTTCTATATCAGAAGAGTTTGCCTTGAGCTCCATAACATGCACTTCTCCTAGCAAAACTTTTAACCTAGCCGGTCTTCAAACTGCAACTATAATAATTCCAAATACGGTTTACTATGATATTTACAAAAACTTTATCAAAAGGCTTGAGCTGCTAAATAACCATGTATTTGGAATCGTAGCACAAGAAGCAGCTTATATGTATGGTGAGGAATGGCTAAATCAACTTTTGGAATATCTTACAGGTAATTTAAAATTACTTATAGATGAGATCGAAAGAGAAATCCCTCAGTTAAAAGTAATAAGACCCGAAGGGACATTTTTTGTATGGCTTGACTGCACATCTCTTGGTTTAGATCCACATCAGTTAAGTGATTTTATGACAAATAAGGCAAAGCTTGCTTTAGAAAGTGGATATTGGTTTGGTACAGGCGGCGAAGGATTTGAAAGAATAAACATAGCTTGCCCCCGCATATATGTAACAGAGGCCGTAAAACGGTTAAAGACAGCAATTAGAGAAATAAAGTAGCACTTTGCTTAATTTTAGTAAAATTCTTATAAAATTTTTGCATATATGTGCACAATATGGTATAATGAATTAGGCTCAATATTTTATTGGGCTTAATTCATTATAAGGAGGCGCGTCAAATGAAAGTAGGTGTTTTTTGGCGTAAATTCAGAAATGTAGAGCTGCAGAGGAAGATTTCAGAAGAAAATACTTATGATGATGCCTACGAGGAAGCCTTTCAACATATGACGGCCTTGCAGGAAGCCGGTTTTGATGCTGAGTTAATCGAATGGAGGAATAATGATCCTAGAAAGACATTGAGGGAAGTTTTTTCAAAAGGAATTGACATCGTTTTTAATGCTTCATCGCTAAGAGAAGTAGCTTTTCTAGAAGCATTCGATATACCTTACGTAGGCTCAGGTATTGATTTAGTTGCAACTAACAAAGCAACGCGCAAAAAAATCTTAGCATTTCATCAATTACCAACCCCTAAGTTCTTTGTAGTAAAAAATTCTAGAAGTATTCCTTCTCATTCTTTAAATTACCCATTATTTGCAAAACCTGTCAGCGGCCGTGGAAGTGCCGGGATAAGCGAGGAGAATATAGTATATAATTTAAAGGATTTAGGTAGAATCGTCGATAAAATTGCCAAAAAAATCGGTCAAGATACATTGGTTGAGGAATTTATCGATGGCCGCGAAATCACAGTAGGCGTTATCGGCAATGAAGAACCTAAGGTGCTTCCAATTCTTGAAATCCAGTACAATTCAGCAAAAACAAATACTTATGAGCACAAAATGCTAGATAGGGAGATTATTAAGTGTCCGGCAGATCTTCCGAAAGACATAGAAGATAATATCAAAGAAACAGCAGTAAAGATATATAAAGTCTTAAATGTCAAAGATTTTGGGCGTATCGATATGATATTATCCAAAGATGGCACTCCTTATTTTCTGGAAATTAACACTTTTGCAGGTCTTACAATGCCAAAAGGTAAAGCTCACAGCGGTTACATGGGATATATGGCTCAAGCCGAGGGCATGTCGGCAGCCAAATTTATCGGACAAATCTTGCAATATGCAGCAAAGCGCTATTCATTTGATGAAAAAGTATACGAACTACCATCATAAAAATAAGGCGGCAGGTTGCCTCCTTATTTCTTTATTCTCTTCTTTTTTATTTTCTTATCTTTCGCTTTGGCAAAACTTTGTTTGTGGCAGTGTTTCTTTTATCTGTATTTCTCCTGCAAGAAGCTTTTCGAAAAATATCGCAAGACCTTCGCTATCATTGTCTGCAGTTACATAATCTGCTTTGCTTTTTACTCTTTCCGGGGCATTGCCCATAGCAACTCCCAGTCCTGCATATTCAATCATTTTAATGTCATTTATGTTATCGCCTACGGCTATTATTTCTTCACGGTTTAGCCCAAGCTTTTCGCTTACAACAGCAAGGCCTTTAGCCTTCGATACCCCACCTCTTAGTATATCTATACAGTTATCTATGGCTGATGTTATTGAAATTTCATCTTTATATTTTTTTGTTATTTCTTCTATAAAAAGTTTCAAATCCTCTTGTCTTTCATTCCCATAAACCACGACTTTAAGGGGTTCTTCTTCCATAGCTTTAATTGCTTCGTCCACGTTTTTTACATTTGTTACCGGTATAAAAGCAAAATCTCGCATTAAATTAAAATATCCTATCGGTGAATGTTTTAGCGGCTCCCTTAAAAAGCGCTTAAAATATTTGCTGCGGTAACTTGAACCTATATTGATTTTTCTTTCTTCTGTAAAGATTTGAATCTTAAAATCATCATATTGTGATGCGGTTTTCATAATATCCGCGGCAATTTCTTTGGAAAGAGAATGGTATATGGCAGAATTTGTAGAAAAATCTTTTATGAGTGCTCCATCACTGCAAATAAGAGGGGCATCTATATTTATTTCTTTTGCCCTGCTTAAGGCACTTCTATAGTGTCGTCCTGTAGATATTGTAACTTTTATCCCTGCATCCTTTGCCTTTTTAATCGCATTTTTCGTGCGCGAAGTTATGATATGATGGCTATTGATAAGTGTACCGTCGATATCTAATGCTGCCAATTTAAATTTTTTATAATTGCCTTTAAATAAGTCACTGTTTTTAAATTTTACTTTCATAGACTACAGTCCTTTTCTTTAAAACCTTTTGCACGCTTTAATTATATAATTACTTTGAGATTTTTTCAATTAAAACCGGCTTCTCTTATTTTCGCTCATTTTTTGCGCTTTACTTAATTTTCTTTCATTTAATTCTTTATCCTGCAGAAGTCTTGCACGAAAAATCGCATCATCGCCAAACCGATCTTTTATTTTATCCACTGCCATATTAAGTTTTTTCTTCTTTTTTTCTTCACTAAAAAGAGAAACTTGATCGAATTCTTTAACAAGGTTAGAAAGACTTACGCCTATAAGTCTTAATGGCATTTTGCCGTCCCAGTTTGAATAAAGCAGTCTTTTGGCCGTATTATAAATATCTTCTGTGTTATTAGTGTAAAAGATAGTATTTGAACGGGTAACCACATCGAATAAATTATTTTTTAATGTTATGCTGACTGTCCGACCTAAATAGTTTTCTCGCCGCACTCTGCGCCCTACTTGTTCGGCTAAAAAAAGAAGGACCTTTTCTGCCTCATCAAAAGATGTGATATCCGCCGGCATAGTAATAGAATGTCCCATAGATTTTGCATCATCTGCTATGTGGGGATTTACCCTGCTGTCATCTATTCCATTTGCCCAAAGATGTAAATATGTACCGTTTAAACCAAAGGCTTTCTCTAAAACATTCTTTGGGGTAATTGCCAAATCTCCTATGGTTTTAATATTCATATGACTAAAACGCTCATTCATCCGCCTGCCCACTCCAAATAATTTGTCGACAGGCAGGGGCCAAAGCAGCTTTGGAACATCTTCGGGATAAAGCACAGTAATTGCATTAGGTTTTTTCATGTCAGAGGCCATTTTGGCTAAAAGTTTATTTGATGATACACCTATGGAGCATTGAAGATCTATCTCTTTGGCAATCTTAAATTGAATTTTTTTAGCTATATTAAGTGAATCTCCAAACAGTTTTTCGCAGCCTGATACATCAAGCCATGCTTCGTCGATGCTAAATACTTCGACTTGTGGAGTAAAATTTCTAAGGATATTCATGACATTTTGACTGGTATCTACGTATAATTCATATTCCGGTTTCATAAATATACCTTGAGGACAAAGTTTTTCTGCCTGCCATTTTGGCATTCCTGTCTTTACTCCATATCTGCGTGCCTCATAAGAGGCTGTAAGTATAATGCCGGTCCTCTTTTTTGGATCTCCCGCTACCATTATGGGCTTATTTTTAAGGGAAGAATCTTTTGCTTGATGGCACGAAGCATAAAACGCATTCATATCCACATGTAAAATCGAAAGCATCTAATCATCTCCGAACATATGTTTGGTTTAATCTTATCATGAGAAAAGATAAAAATCAATTCTAACAAAAATACCTCCAAAGTAGATTTTGGTTATTTACCTTGTCTACTTTAGAGGTATCATATCATCTTACTGGCGGCGCTATAATTTAATATTAATTTTGTTTTCTTAAGTCTTTAACTCTGCGGGCTTTTCCTTCAAATCGTTCAAGGGAATTGGGAGCTATAAGTCTAACATTTGCACTAATGCCTAAAACTGTGTGAAGTTTATGTTCTATACGTTTTTCCATAGCTTCCAGTTCTCTAAATCGATCGGTAAAAATCTCCTCTGTAACCTCGACCTGAACCTCTAGTTCGTCCATATAACCGTTTTTAGTAACAACGAGCATATAATTAGGTGTAAGACCTTCCGATTGAACCAAAACACCTTCAATTTGGGATGGGAAAACATTAACGCCTCTAATTATAAGCATATCGTCGGTTCTTCCGGAGATTTTCTTCATTCGAGTACTTGTCCTACCACATTTGCAAGGCTCGGGATTTAAGGAAGATATATCTCTTGTGCGATAGCGTATCAAGGGAAGGGCTTCTTTAGTAAGTGTTGTTATAACTACTTCCCCTTCTTCGCCGTAATCTTTCGGTTCTCCAGTTACCGGATCAATAATTTCTATTAGGAAATGGTCTTCAGCTATGTGCATGCCATCTTGATACTGACACTCCCCTGAAACTCCGGGGCCCATCACTTCGCTAAGACCGTAATTATCAGTAACTAAAATTCCCCAGCGCTTTTCAAGCTCCCGCCGCATTTCTTCTGTGCATGCTTCTGAACCAAAAAGGCCATATTTTAGTTTTAAATTTTTTATGTCAATCCCCATTTTTTCAGCAACTTCTGACATATACAGAGCATATGAAGGAGTTGAAATAAGGGCTGTAGATTCAAAATCCTGTAAAAGCATAATCTGCCGCTCGGTATTCCCCACTGATGCAGGCACTACAGCAGCTCCGACTTTTTCAAGACCATAGTGGAGGCCAAAGGCACCTGTGAAAAGTCCATACCCGAAAGCCACTTGAGCCATATCTTCATCTGTTACTCCGGCTTGAGTTACTACCCTTGCAACAACTTCGGCCCATGTATCAAGATCACTTCTCGTATATCCTACCACTGTCGGCTTTCCTGTAGTACCTGAAGAAGCATGTATTCTCAGCAACTTATTTCTAGGAACAGCAAAAAGACCAAAGGGGTAGTTGTCTCTTAATACGTCCTTTGTTGTAAATGGTAAGCGCCTTATGTCCTCTAATTTTTTAATATCAGCAGGCGTAATCCCCATTGAATCGAACGTTTTTTTGTAATAAGGAACGTTATCGTAAACTCTTTTTAATGTTGCCCTAAGTCTTTCAAGCTGGATTTCCTCAATGTCTTTTCTTGAAGCGCATTCCCATTGCTTATTCCAAATTATTGGCAATTAAGCCTCTCCTCCTTTTGTGCTGCATTAATTATTTATGATTAAGCTGTTGTTCTGATTATCAAAGAGAGGAGGGGTTATTATATTTGTGAACATTTCCATCCTCCCGTGCTACCCTTTTATCTTTATCGCAAATTTTTTATACCTACCATAATACAATTTCATTTGCAATACTTATAAAATAGCAAACCTACTCGCCGTTGTCAATACTTTCGGATTTTATTGCGTCTATTATTTGTCCTCCATAACCTTAACTATGATATTTCTTGTTCTGGGTCCATCAAATTCACAGAAAAATATTCTCTGCCATGTGCCTAGTAATAATTTACCTTCTCTGACTATAAGTGCTAAACTGTTTCCCACCAATGAAGCTTTAATATGGGCATCCGAATTTCCTTCTAAATGGCGATAGTCACCATTATGAGGAATAAGTTTATCTAGAGTTTCTAGGATATCAATTGACACGTCCTTATCTGCTCCCTCATTTATGGTAATTCCCGCTGTAGTATGAGGAATAAAAATGTAACATATACCATCCTTCACTTCTGACTCATCTACACTTTTCTGAACAATTGTAGTTATATCAAGCATTTGGTTATGTTCTTCTGTTCTAATAGTAAATTTTTGCATGATATCTGCCTCCGATTTTTTATTTAAAATATATATGCTTTTATATTTCGCTGTTTTGTTTAAAAATCCTTCATAAAAAATAATAAAGCATGCATAAGGAGCTTCCGTCGTGCGAAAGCTCCTTATAAGCCTACATTATCTTCTTCATACCTCGTGTATCTTCGGCAGCTTTTTTAACTTCTTCAAGACTTTTCCCGAAGCTTGCTTCCATAGCTGCCGACATAGCTCCTTCTACAAAAGGAGCGTCTGCCATGCAAACCTTCTTTCTTACATCTTCTCTTAAATCTTCAATGGCCATCTCGGCGCTCATTACCGCACTACCAAGATCCGGTATAACTAATACTCCGTCTCCATCAAAGACTTCGATGATTTTCTCTTCGATTAAGAATGCATCAGTGCCCAGTCTGCCGTCTGAGGTTCCTGCAGCCTCTTCAATCTTTATTTTCTCTCTTACAACCTGCTCTATGAGCTCTTTAGCTCCTTGTGCCAACTTTTTGCTATGTGAGACAAGTACAATTCCAACCAATGTAACACCTCATTTTTGCATATTTTCCAGTGCATCGTATATAGCTTTAAGCATAATATAGCAGGATGTAGCTCCCGGGTCTTGATGACCGATGCTTCTTTCCCCAAGATAACTTGCCCTTCCTTTTTTTGCGATAATGCCTTTCGTATATTCTACACCATCTTTTGCCGCATCTACAGCTTTTTTTAAAAGATTAAGGTCTGCAGGCGAAGAACTTTTTAAGACTTTGACAGCAGGTTCTAAAGAATCTATTATGGTTTTTTCGCCTTTTTGGGCCTTTCCTCGCATTTTAATGCCTTCAAGGGCGGCGTCCAATATAGTAGGCAAATCCTCAAATGTGATCTTATCTTTTGTCCCGGTTGCCTGAGATGCCCTCATAAATGCCGTCCCGTATAAAGGACCTGATGCACCTCCTACTGTGGATACCAAAGTCATTCCAACCGTTTTTAAGATAGTGCCGCAGTCCTTATCTTCCATCGATGAAATTTTTTCGCTGACCGCTTTAAAGCCCTTTGCCATATTTATGCCGTGATCGGCATCGCCAATTGCCGCATCAAGCTCTGTTAAAAAATCCTTATTTTCCTCAATATACTGTGCCATATGATTTATTATTTTTATAAGTTGTGCACTGTCAACTGCCATTATGTTCTCTTCCTTTCTCGCCAAATCAAAGCTGTCTAAAAGCAGGTGTATCTGCAGATGCATCTAGCAGAGTTTTTAGCTCCTCATCTAATTTTAAAAGAGTAATAGATGCTCCCGCCATCTCAAGTGAAGTCATAAATTCACCGATAAACGTCTTATAGACCTTAATTTTCTTTTCCTTTAAAACCTCGCTTACTCTTCGGTTCATTATAAATTGTTCCATTAATGGTGTTGCGCCAAGGCCGTTTACCATCACGGCTACTTCATCGCCTGCTTCATAAGGCAAATCCTTTGTTATCTTATCAAGTAAGTGATCCACGATTTCATCTGCCTTCATGATAGAAGTCCTCATTGTCCCCGGTTCTCCGTGAATGCCTATGCCTATTTCCATTTCATCTTCGCCCAAGGTAAAGTTGGGTTTGCCCGCAGCAGGGACAGTGCAGGGCGTAAGAGCAAATCCCATGCTCCGCACATTATTAATAACTTTTTCTGCTGTATTTTTTACTTCTACCAAAGTCCCGCCTGCTTCTGCCTTTGCTCCTGCAATCTTATGCACAAAAACCGTTCCCGCAATGCCGCGTCTTCCGGTGGTATAAAGGCTGTCTTCAACAGCAACGTCATCATTTACAACTACTTTTTCAATATTTACTCCGTCGCCCTCAGCCATTTCCGCCGCCATTTCAAAGTTCATTATATCACCAGTGTAGTTCTTTATTATCAGCAGAACCCCAGCTCCCCCGTCCACTGCTTTTATTGCTTCATATATCTGATCAGGGGTTGGCGATGTAAAAACAGCTCCTGCTACTGCCGCATCCAACATGCCCTTACCTACAAAGCCTGCATGAGAAGGCTCATGGCCGCTGCCTCCTCCTGATACTAACGCAACCTTTCCTTTTACCGGCGCATTAGTTCTTATCATAACATCAAAACCATCAAGCTTCCTTACATACTGAGGATAAGCTGCGGCCATACCTTCCAGCATTTCCTCAACTACATTTTCAGGATTATTTATGACCTTTTTCATTAAATCATCGCCTCCTAAAAGCTGTTTAGTTTTATTATACTATATTCATGGCAGTTTACATAGGTAAAAAGGATTTGTTTAAACATCGCGCGAGATATACTTTACTATTTTTAATTAAATATTTGTCAGTTTGCATCTTTTGCGACTTCCCGGACTATATCATAGTTTTTGTCATCAGCAATGACGAATCCGTTAATTACTGAACTCCCCTTCTTGTTGTCTCTGTAATTGATAAAAGCTTTTTTGAGTTTATCCAAAATCTCTTGATCCATATTTGCTCGGGCGGCTATGCAGTCTTTGGGAATCGGGTCGGTTTTTGCCAAATATACAAGTTTTGTTATATCTAAACCTTGACGTTTTGCTTCTTCTATAGCTTCAGAATAAGTAGCTCCTACTTTAACCGAGCCTGAAAGCACTGCTTCAACAACGTTGCTGTGGGTTCCAAGAAATAATTGCTCTTCTAAATCTCTATCAGGATCTATTCCTGCTTTTTTCAGCAGCATGCGAGGATAAGCATAGCCCGAAGCTGATTTTGGATCTACAAAAGCCATTCGCTGGCCTTTTATATCTGCCAGATTTTTTATTCCGGAATCAACAGTTGTAATAATATAACCTAGGTAACTCGGCGAACCGTTTACTATAGGCGTTACAAGCGGAACAATAGGACCTTTGCTTTTTGCATTTACATAAGCGAGCGGCGAAAACCATCCTACATCAATAATGCCATCAATCAAACTATTTGACAGTGCATCATAATCAGTAGCAACTAAAACATGTGGAATCAGGTTTATATTCTTACACACCATATTAATAACCGGCAGGTACAGCGATTTTATAACTTCCGGACTCAGCGCAGGATTTATTCCAAAAATTATTTCGTTTTCTTTTTTAAGGTTAACAGACTCTTTTTGTAATAAGTAAACTTTTTGCACCAACCTTTGAGCTATTTCTAAAAGCTCCTGATTGCATTTTTCCTGGTCTCTTATTAAAAATGCTGCTTTTGTCGTAGAATCTGCAGTTTCTGCAGTTTTTTCATAAAGAGCGGCAAAGATACCAGCCAGGTATTCCGAAACTTTTGCCTGATCTTGTGAAGACTCGAATAATTCGGTATTAAGTTTAGAAATGTCCTCAAATACCCCGACTGCTTCCCCCATAATCTTTTTGCCAACCTGCATTTTAGCATTTGCATCTTGAAGTCTTTCCGCTCCGTCTCTTGATATTCTGCATGCTTGAATTATGCCTTCATTAATAAGATCTGCGGTCTCATGTATTTCTTGAGATTTTATTCTACTTTGTTCTGCAAGCTTTCTAATTTCATTTGCAACAACACCAAAACCCCTACCGGCGTCTCCTGCTCTAGCAGCTTCTATAGCTGCGTTTAATGCCAGCAAATTAGTTTGTTTTGCTATATGAGTTGTAAAGCCTACAAAATCCCTTACTTTTTCTGTAAGTTCTACAATACCTTCAATTTCGCGGGCAGATTGGTCTATTTGAAAAGTAACATCTGCTAAAACTCTCTCTGCTTCAGCTATAGAAGTATTCCCTTCTTCTACTTTTTTTAAATAGTCTTTAGAAATTCGGGAAACTGTCAAAGCTGTTTCATTTAACTTAGATGCCAATAAAGATAAACCTCTTAGTTCTTCTGAGCCGCTAGCTGCATTTGCGCTTATTTCCTGTGAATGGCAAGAAATATCCTCAACCAGTTTAACTAAGCTTTTTACTGTGTCAGAGTTCTTTGCAACTACCCATTTTATTTCATGGGCGTCGTAGCCCACTTCTTCACTTAAATGAAGCATTTCGCTTTGATCAGTTGAATAGTTTTGAATATCATTTCCTTTAAATGATTTTAAGTTTGGCATTCTAAAACTCCTTTAAACTTACTCTATTATGCCATACCTTCTAGCTTTTGCCGCTACAGTTTTATGAGTAATGCCTAAGGCTTTTCCTGCAGCATTGAAGCTTTTATATTTGTTTAGTGCGACTTTAATTATTGCCTTTTCGTAATCATCGTAACTTGCCAGCTCACCGTCCGGCTCAAGATTAATTAGTGGTCGTTTTGTCTCGCTTGTCCTGTTAGTTATGCCTTGCGGTAAATCCGAAATATCAATTACGTCTGTTTCCGCAAGGTTGATAGCGCGCTCAATTATATTCTCAAGTTCTCTTACATTTCCTGGCCAATCATAATTATATAAAGATTCAACAGCTCTTTTTGTTATTGATTTACTTTTCACTCCCAATTTTATGCACAATTTCCTAAGAAAATGCTCAACAAGCAGTGGAATATCTTCTTTTCTTTCTCTTAAACTAGGAAGCACTATAGGCACTACATTTAAGCGGTAGTATAAATCCTCACGAAAATCCCCAAAACTTACCATTTCTTGTAAATTTCTATGTGTTGCAGCTATTATTCTTACATCTGTTTTTAAAACGCGATTGCCTCCAACTCTTTCAAATTCACGTTCCTGTAAAACCCTCAGAAGTTTTGACTGTAAATTTTTATCAAGTTCCCCTATTTCATCTAAAAATATAGTGCCGCCATTTGCCAGTTCGAATTTTCCAATCTTTTGATATATAGCTCCGGTAAAAGCACCTTTTTCGTGGCCAAAAAGCTCACTCTCCATCAGATCGGCTGGAATTCCGGGACAATTTACTTTTATAAACGGACCATCGCATCTTTTACTTGCGCAGTGTATCGCCTCTGCTACAAGCTCTTTTCCTGTCCCGCTTTCTCCTTGCAATAGAACTGTAGAAGAAGTTTTAGCCGCCTTTGCGGCAACTTTTAAAGCCGAAAGTAACCTTTTGCTGCTGCCAATAATATTCTTAAAGGCTCCATCAGCAATCTCGAAATCACTATCCCTGTCTAAGTCTTTAGAGCGCAGACGAGGCATTGCCTCTGTTTGGAGGAAATGCCTGTTGAAGACCACTGAATACCCTAAAATTTCACTTTCGTCTGAAATGGGATTAACTTCAGCTGATATAATTTTACTTTCATCAAAACTTTTATTTTCTCTGACTCGAATTCTGGTAAATGAGCCATTTCCTAGAGTTACATCGGGAATTACGTCTTGCAGCGGGCTGCCCTCTATTAATTCCTTTTTAAACCCGATTAATTCTTCTGCTACCTTATTGCACAGGGCAATAGTTCCCTCCTGATCTGTTATAATGATACCTAAGGGCAAGCTGTCAAAAACTTTTTCATTTGTAATTTCTACAAATGATTTACCGTTTTGGCACACGGCTTTTCACCTCGGTTTAAATTTACTTTTTTTCGGCATTGCCTGTTGCTACTATATCGATTCCAGTACCTACAACATTGCTTACAACGACATCGCCGATTTTAACAGGCGGAGACACTGTAACATCTTTCAGCTCTACCATGGCTCTTTTTAACAGCTTTTTAGGAATGGGTTCTTTCGTCTTGACAGGCAGCATCCTGCCATCTGCTAATTTTAGTGTGGTGGTAAGCGTTCTTCTAGGATCTAAAACTTCATTTTTTGCATACTCTATACCGCGTTTACATCCATAATTTTTTATACTCTCAATATTGCCGTCTACTAGTTTCACATCTATTTGGCACCCTTTTGGGCAAATAATGCATGTTACCGTTTTATCGACTTCAACTGATTGCATTATCTACACCTCTTCTCGAAGAGAAAATTTTAATGTTTTAATGTCTTTACCGGCAAGCTCACTCTTTTTAATCTCAATATTTATCATCTCACTGGGTTTTATATGTTGTAACACTCTTGCACGAATCAATTCATTATCGGATTCTATAAACAGCCGCGCTTTTTCCATTGGTCTTGTGCTGCGCATAAAAAAGTTTTGTTTTTCACTTAGAATTTTTTCAGGATTTACAAGCTGTGGCACTACATATCTTATGTCGTCACCGGCTAAAATTGAAATATAGTTTTTATCGGGAATCTTGTCTTTTAAATAGTTTGTAGCTCCCATGCCTGCAAGCCTTGATTCCATCGTAACAAAATCAACTAAATCGTGAACATGAACCACATTGCCGCATGCAAAAATTCCAGGTATAGAAGTTTCCATTCTTTGGTTTACCACAGGTCCGCCTGTAACATTGTCAATTTTGATATCAGCCATTTTAGAAAGCTCGTTTTCAGGTATAAGGCCTACGGACAAAAGCAGTGTGTCGCAGCTTACAAATTTTTCGGTAGACGGGATAGGATTCATATTCTCATCTACTTCTGCAATAGTCACACCTTCGATCCTATCTCTTCCATGAATATATGTGACTGTATGGCTTAGGAGCAAAGGAATATCAAAATCATTTAGGCATTGAACGATATTTCTTGTAAGTCCGTTTGAATACGGCATAATTTCTGCTACACACTTTACTTTTGCTCCTTCTAGCGTAAATCGCCTTGCCATAATAAGCCCTATATCGCCGGAGCCTAAAATAACAACTTCTTTTCCTGGCATATAACCTTCAATATTTACAAAACGTTGGGCTGTTCCTGCTGTAAAGATTCCTGCAGGCCGGTATCCCGGAATGTTTATGGCACCTCTTGTCCTTTCTCTGCATCCCATAGTCAGAATCACTGCATCAGCCCTGATTTGAAGCAGTCCTTTTTTGGGGCTTACCGCAGTTATTGTTTTGTCAGCTCCAAGTTCTATAACCATTGTATCGAGCAGGGTTTCAATACCCATTGTTTTAAGTTCTTCAATAAATCTATCAGCATATTCAGGCCCTGTAAGTTCTTCATTAAATACATGGAGTCCAAAACCATTGTGAATGCATTGCTGCAGTATTCCTCCAAGCCCTGAATCTCTTTCTATAAGTAAGATATCCTCTGCTCCGCTCTTTTTAGCTTCTATTGCAGCAGCAAGACCTGCAGGGCCGCCACCGATTACTACAAGTTGCTTATTTAGCATTTTGGTCACCGCCTTCGTCCTTCAAGAATTCCTTTATTCGGCCAATAAGAATATTGGACCCGGGACCTTTTTTTGTAACTTCTAAGGGATCTATACCAAGTTCTCGGGTAATTATTTCTACTACTCTAGGCGAGCAAAAACCTCCCTGGCATCTTCCCATGCCTGCTCTAGTCCTTCTTTTTACTGCATCAATGCTTTGCGCTCCTATAGGTCTTTTTATTGCATCAATTATTTCTGCTTCGGTAACGGTTTCGCATCGACAGATTACATGTCCAAAGGCCGGATTTTCTTCAATAAGCTTTTTTCGTTCTTCGTTATCCATTTCTCTGAACCTGAATTTTTTGGGCCTATGCGGTATAAAATCCCTTTTTTCTTTTAGCTTAAGGCCTATATCTTGTAAAATGTCTTTTACTTCAAGAGCTATCGCAGGTGCTGATGTAAGCCCCGGTGATTGTATACCGCCAACATTGATAAATCCATTAACTTTTTTCGATGCTTCGATTATAAAATCGTTAGTATTAGAAACTGCCCTTAATCCTGCAAAAGATGTTATGACATTTCTCATAGGTAAATTTGGGATAAGCTTTTTTCCGCCTGCTACAATTTCTTTTATGCCGTCAGAGTTTACACTTGTATCATATTTATCTCCTATATCATGGGAATTTGGTCCTATAAAGATATTACCATCAACCGTAGGGCAAACTAAGATGCCTTTTGATATTTTAGTTGGTGTAGGAAATACGGCCTTTTTTACTAAACCTCCAAACTGTTTATCGAAAATTAAATACTCGCCTTTGCGAGGAGTTATTGTATATTCTTCGGCTCCTGCCATTTTCGATATTTCATCAGCAAAAAGTCCCGCGGCATTTACTATATATTTTGTTTCTATATTTCCTTTTGGAGTTTTTATTAAAAAGTGATGATTACCCAATACTTCTATGTCTGTTACAGGAGAATTGAGCCAAAATTTTACACCATTCTGGCTGGCATTTTCAGCTAGTGCAATAGTAAGCTCATAAGGACAAACAATACCTCCTGTCGGGGCATCAAGAGCGGCTTTTGCCTCGGGATTCAAATTTGGTTCAAGTGTTAAAAGTTCATCTTTGCCTATTATTCTAAGGGGATTTACTCCATTAATTTTCCCTCTTTCTAAAAGTTCGCAAAGCACTTGAACTTCTTCATCATTTACGGCAACTACCAATGATCCGTTCATTTTAAACGGTACATCCAGCTCTTTGCATAACTCAGGATATAGCCTATTTCCTATTACATTAAATTTTGCCTTTAGGGTGCCCGGCTCAGCATCGAATCCTGCATGGACTACTGCACTGTTTGCTTTACTTGTGCCGCAGGCTACATCTTCTTCTTTTTCAACTAATGTAATATCAATATCGTAACGAGCAAGCTCTCGCGCAATAGCACATCCCGTCACTCCTGCTCCGATAATTACTATATCTTCCATTTTTTTCCTCCTTAAAAATGAAAAAACCACACCTATAGAAAGGTGTGGTTCTCCATATTCTCCACCACAGCTAAAATCAAATTTAAATTCTATTCTATTATATTTTCATTATACATCTTTATCTTCCCAATTCATAGAGCGCTTAACAGCTTTTTTCCAACCTGCATAAAGCCGTTCTTTTGTTTCAGTTTCCATCTGAGGTCTAAATGTTTTATCAATTTGCCATTTAGACGAAATATCATTTTTGTCTTTCCAGTAACCAACTGCAAGGCCGGCAAGATAAGCAGCACCTAAGGCTGTGGTTTCTATTACCTTTGGTCTATCGACCGGAACCCCTAAGATATCAGCTTGAAATTGCATTAAGAAATTATTTGCAACTGCTCCGCCATCAACTTTCAAGTTCTTTAAAGTAATCCCTGAATCTTGCTGCATTGCTTCTAAAACGTCCCTGGTTTGATAGCAAATCGATTCTAGTGCGGCTCTGACAATGTGTTCACGTTTTGCTCCACGGGTAAGGCCTAAAATTGCACCCCGCGCATACATATCCCAATAAGGAGCACCTAATCCAACAAAAGCCGGCACCAAATATACCCCATTATTATCTTCCACTTTCATAGCCAATTCTTCGCTTTGAGCGGCATTGTCCAAAACTCTAAGTTCATCGCGCAGCCACTGGATAACAGCGCCTGCAATAAAGATGCTTCCCTCTAAAGCATATTCAACTTTTCCGTCTACTCCCCATGCAATTGTAGTAAGAAGACCATGTTTTGATTCAACAGCCTTTTCACCAGTATTCATCAACATAAAACAGCCTGTTCCGTATGTGTTCTTGGCCATTCCCGCACTATAGCATGCTTGTCCGAACAATGCAGCTTGCTGGTCGCCTGCGACACCTGCAATAGGAACTTCGCCTCCGAATATTTCAGTGGTAGTATAGCCATAAACGCAGCTCGAAGGCATTACTTTCGGCAACATATTTTTAGGTATATTTAGTTCTTTTAATATGTCTTCGTCCCAGTCCAATGTATGTATGTTAAACAGCATGGTTCTAGATGCATTGCTGTAATCTGTTACATGTACTTTTCCGCCAGTCAAATTCCATATGAGCCATGTGTCAATATTCCCGAACAATAAATCGCCTTTTTCTGCCTTTTCTCTTGCGCCCTCTACATTATCAAGAATCCATTTTATTTTTGTCCCTGAAAAATAAGCATCGACAACTAAACCGGTTTTTTCACGTATTTTTTCTGTAAGACCCCGCTCTTTTAATTCATCGCAGATAGATGCTGTTCTACGACATTGCCACACTATAGCATTATATACTGGCTTTCCGGTATTCTTATCCCAAACAACTGTGGTTTCTCTTTGATTTGTAATACCTATAGCAGCAATATCATGTACTGCTAAACCGCATTTTAAAAGAACTTCTTTGGCTACACCTATTTGGCTTCCCCAAATTTCCATAGCATCATGCTCCACCCAGCCTGGCTTTGGATAAATTTGAGTAAATTCTCTATTTGTAACGCCTTTAATTAAACCATTCTCATCAAAAATTATTGCTCTGGAGCTAGTCGTCCCCTGATCTAAAGCCATTATATATCTAGACACTGTATATTACCTCCCTATACATATTTTAATTTTATTTGAAATATATGAAAATTTATTATGCACTTTAGAATATATTTGAATATTTTTTAACTGACTAACTATTGCACTCTAGACATACAAGCAATAAAGAATAAATCCTCCTAAAATTCCTCCTATAATCGCATTTAAAACCATACTTAGTCCTTTTCCAACGTCATCGCCTGATAAAGCTGAAGCCACAAACAAGCCTGTCCCTGCTGCCCACGCCATATCAATCCATGCCCCACCTGATTGATAAATCAAGCCTACTCCATGATTAAGAGTCCATGTTGTACCAACTATAAATCCCGCGGCAAGCCAACCACCAATAGGACCAAAGTTTTCAACCAACTTTCCCCAGACCAATCTAATTAAGAACGGAAATATAAAACCGCCAGCTATTGTAGCAATAATTTTAGGAAATGCCATTTTGTAACCTCCTTTGTTTTATCCAAATTATTTCTTATAATTTTTTAGAAGTACAGTTCTAAGCTTTATTTTTTTCCGCCCACATTTTTTCAATAGCAACTGCCATGCTCCCTCCAATTATTCCTCCGATAATTACGCACGCAAGGGTAGGCAGCGATTCAATCCCTGCTTGTGTTCCTTTAAGAAACACGTCTCTCATTGTTCCTGTGATTCCTATTCCTAGAGCCATGTCAACCGCGGCACCTTCATTTGCTATAAGGCCAATATAGTGATTTAAAAACCACATTACTGAAATAATTATAAACCCTGAAAACCACCCTCCGCCAATTCCATATGTTTCCACAAAAGCTCCCCAGACTGACATTACGAAAATACCTGCAATTGCGTAACCTAAAATTGAACCTATCTTTTTCATTAACATCACCCTTTCTGGTTTTTATTGGACTTGTTGTAGTAAATTTTATAAAAATGACTTATAAGTAGCTGTTTAATCACCTCCTTATAAACTAAAAAGTCCTTCCTAGCTTAGTAATTAGTACAAAGGTACTGTAATTACTAACCTAGGAAGGACTTTCTCCTATTCTCCAAGTCCTTAAAAGGTATAGTCCCAGATATCTTCTTTTGTAACCGATATAGCCCAGGCCCCCTCTTTAATAGCAGCTTCAACTTCAGCTGTATTTTCAATCAGTCCTCCAGCTATAACAGGATGTCTTACGGTTCGGCATATCCTTCCGATAACTTTAGGTATTACAGCAGGGAGAATTTCTACGGCATCAGGGTTTACGCTTTTAACTGTTTTTTCAGCAGTATCAAGAGCAAGACTATCTAGAACAAATATTCGTTGAATAGTAAACAATCCTTCGTTTTTAGCGTAATTTATAAGGTTCGCTCGCGTTGTTATAATTCCGTCCGGCTTTATCTCTTGAGCAATATATTTTATTCCCATACTATCTTTGCTGATACCTTCGAGAAGATCTAAATGTAGAAAGACGGTTTTGTTACTTTCTTTTACTCGATCTACGATCTTCTTAATGTTTAATATATTACCAGTTAGAAGGAATATGCACTTAGGTTTTTTTGATAAAGCTATATTGACTCTTTCGATATCTCTTATGGCCGGTATTACCGGAAAACTCTTTAGGTCTTGAATTATCTTTTGATCAGTCAAATAACCACCTCTGCTTTTTAAGTTTTTTTGAATATTATTTATAGATTATTGAAATTTCCTTATTTATATTATTGCAAAAAATATGCCAATCATATTTGCTTATGTTTCTTGAGTTTAAGTACTTTTATGTTGGTAAAAAATATCAACTCAACAATATCTCTTGATACTTTTTACCAACAGTATTAATTTTTACCGCTTTTTTAATACAAGCTTATTTTCTTTACCGGCCATTAATCTTTTAATATTTTCTTTATGTCTGTATATAGCAATAAGTCCCAAGACAAGCCCTGTCATTATGTAGTTTAGGGGGTAATCAAAAGCTGTGACAAGGATGGGGTATAAAACAGCTGCAGTAACAGAACCCAATGAAACATAACGCGATAGGGCAATCACGACTACTCCTATTACAAAAAGGATAAGGGCTACTTTTGGAGTAAGAACTAAAATAGCTCCGAAACTAGTTGCGATTCCCTTTCCGCCTTTAAAGCCTAAAAAAATGGACCAATCATGCCCAATCACAACCGCAATGGCAGATAGCAATGCCAAACTTTCGCCGCCAACAAGTTTTCCTAACAGCACCATAACAAAACCCTTTGCAAAATCTGCTGCAAAAACCATAGCAGCCGGTTTTGGGCCAAGCACTCTTAACACGTTAGTCGAGCCGGGATTTCCGCTGCCATATTTTCGTATATCTGTTGAATAAAATTTATTGCAGATCACAGAGGCTGAAGAAACAGAGCCTATTAAATAACTTACAACTATAAAGATGATGGTTTTTAGCATAGCTACCCACCCTTCAAAATATTTTTAACAATTTCCAATTCATTTAATAATGTACAGTATTTGGGGCAAAAAGTCAAATAGCTGTTTTTGCTTTTTAATTGCTCTAGGTTTATTTATATACTTCGCAGCTTATATTTGCCTGGTTTGTATATATTAATGAAAAAGATCCTTTAATTGCGCTAATGTGCAAAAAAAGCCGCACTTTTGTATGCGGCTTTAGGTTCGTTCTTGGGTTAATTGGAAATTTTATCTTAATTTAGTTTTTTAACTTCTATCATTGATTTAATTCTTTAATTTTTTCTATGGCATCTTTTATGGCAAGAAATAATGGTTTTTTCTCCATGCCTAAAAGCGTAATATCCTCATTGTCTATAATAGGGATAAGAATTTTTTTTGCGTCAGAAGATGCTATGGCTTCAGTGATACGCGGTGTTATTTCTCCTAGCATAGAATTCGGAATGACAATTCCAAGCGATCCCACAATTACATCTGCTTTTTTTACCGCAAAGGATATTGCATTTTCGCCTGTGGCGCCTTTATTGGCTTTTTCCTTCATCATAGCTGAAGTTGCAGCAGAATTAGTGCCTAAGGCATAAATAGTAATATCAGCCGGCAGATCTTGTCTCAAAAGAGATATAATCTGACTGCCGATTCCTCCTCCCATGCCATCTACCACAGCGATATTCATTTGGCTTTCTCTCTTTCAAGTATTATCTTGTGTTCAAGAAGCCGAACTTCCTTAATTGCAGCATCAACAATTTTTTGCTCGCCCAAAAGATCATACATAAATAATTTACCGTCTTGTGGTTCTATATGAATAACATTATCCATTATCTTTTTTTCTTCGCCATCTTCTAAAAGGTATACTTTTGATTCGCACATTTTAATGCACCTCCGTTTCTAGATATGTTTTTTGGCTTCAAGTAAGTAATCGCTGGCAGCTTTAAGGGAATCAGCGGCTTTTGATATCAGCTCTGAAACCTCTGTTTTTCCAAGGTTTTTTGCCTTGTCTGCCCATTCTCTGAACCCTTCTTCATGGGAATTATTATGCTCAATCCAGTGTGCTAAAAGGATTTTTAATGTTTCTATATCTTTCTCTTTATCTGATTTGCAGCAGTTATTTTCTCCCATTGTAATTCCTCCTTTGGTAAATTTTGTAAATAAAGTTTTATTTTCACATTATAAATTCATAACATCTTTCAGGCTCGGAAACAGGCTGGTGTCCGTATGGGGAAGAAAACAAGCGCTGATAAACTCTTCCATATACAAGGGATCTGCGCTAAGCTCAATGTAGGTCATATTGTCCGCAATTTCTGCTGCCTTTTTTCTTGCTTCATCGCTGATTACACATGCATAAGCTCCTGCAAGGGAACTGTTGCCCACAAAATCAAATTTGTCATGAGGTATATCAGGAAGTAAACCAATCACAATTGAGTTTTCAATATCAAGATTCTGTCCTATTCCTCCTGCTATTATAACTTTGTCAATATCTTCCGGAGTCATTCCCGCATTGTTTAAAAGAGTTCTTGCACCTGAATATACGGCACCCTTTGCGCGCAGGAAATTATCTATATCGATTTCATTTATTGTTATATCTCGGCCGCTTTCTGTTTCATCTCCAAAGACTATCACGTATTCACTGCATCCAATATGTGCATTATATCTTATCCTGTCTGATTTGATTGTTGTATTGAGTTTACCTTTCATATCTATTATACCTGTCAAAAACATTTCAGCAATAGCATCTATTATTCCGGAACCGCAAATACCTTTTGGCATAACGTTACCTATGACTTTTATTTCGGGTCTTAAGTCATATCTATTAATTTTTACCTCATCAATAGCGCCTATAGCAGCTCTCATGCCGCAGCTGATTTCTCCTCCTTCAAAGGCAGGCCCTGCAGAACACGCACATGTCAGCATCCATTCCTTGTTTCCTAAGACTATTTCACCATTTGTGCCTAAATCCATAAATAATATAGTTTCATCGCTATTCCAGATTCCCGATGCCAAAACTCCTGCTACTATGTCGCCTCCCACATAGCTTGCAACATTGGGCAGAGTAAATACAGGTGCATTTTTATTGATATCAAGTAAAATATCCCCGGCTCTAAATATGGGAGCATGTCTAAATGCCGGTATATAAGGTTCGATTCTAATATTCTCGGCAGGTATCCCAAGCAGAAAATGAGTCATGGTCGTATTGCCTGCAAAAACCGAAAATATTATGTCATTTTTATCAATATTGAGCTTACTTGTCATATTATTAATCAGTTGATTCAATGTACCTTCAGCTATAGCCTGCTGCAATTTTTTAAGCCCACTGTTTTTCGTAGAATAAATTATTCGACTTATGACATCTGCGCCGTACTGCATTTGCAAGTTGCCGCTATTTGCAGACGCCACTATTTCTCCTGTTTGAATATCGGCAAGGCAGGCAGCAACGGTTGTGGTGCCGATATCCGCACAAAGGCCTAAAGGTCCGGCTTTTTCTTTTTCGGCAATGCTTACAATATTACAATCATCACTATTTTTTGAAACAAACAGTCTGATTTCAAAATTATTTCTTCTTAAAGCCTGAGGCAGTTTTTTAAGGACTTCAACAAAGCATTTTACATTTTTACATCCCAGTACTTGCCTTAGCTCCCTTTCAACTCTTTCAAAATCGGGAATATTATCATCGATCGTAGGTTTTGGAAGTTTAAGGCTTACTGCTTCAAACTTTGTTACAATTTTTACGCCCGAGGATGTTAGTGTTTCTACGGTCTTTTTTATAAATTTTCCCTTAGAGCCTGATGTTATATCTTCTACCATTATGTCGTTTATAACATCTATCTGGAGAATTTCAACGGTCATATCGTCTTGAACCCATGTCATACAGGCAAGTCTAATACCCTGTTCTATTTCTTCAGGCGAAAGAAGCGAGTTATATTCATGCTTGTGGGCACCGGATTTTACTTTGACTTTGCATTTACCGCATACCCCCTTGCCTCCGCAAGGAGCATCCAGGAATACTCCTGCCTTTCGCGCCGCTTCCATCAAATTAGTACCTCTGGTTACTTCTACAGTCTTTCCTGCCGGTTGAAAAGTAATAGTGCATTTTTCCATAAGTAATCACCCTATTCTTGGCTTATAAGTGTGCAAGCCACTTTAGAAAAGTGGCTTGCATGGCAATGGTGTCGAATATTTAAAACATGGGATCCATGCTAAGAGCAGGATGGCCGACTTTTGTCAAAAATTCTACTACCGAATCCGGATCTGTTCCGACTTCTTCATCAGCAATCATGTCATAGAAATTTTCTATGCCCATTTCTTTACCTCTTTCTATAAGTTTATCCTTGAGAGCTTCTTTTAATTCCTTAGGCATCCAAACAACGCGTTTTAATCCTCCGTCGGCATATAGGAACTTTTTACTCGTTATAAATTGTCTGCCGTGTCCCATAAACCCGGGTGTTTGAACACCGCCACCGGTGGTAGATGCCAACTCGCCAAACGTCATGCCGAGCGGGGTCATGCCGTGGTATTCACGATTCACAATAATCACACCGTTTGCCTCAGGCATAATGCCGCAAATACATTCAAAACATCCGCAGGATGTCATAGGATCTTCCATTATCGTGTATATATTAACTTTAGTTGTAGCGCCGTGGGATTGCTCAGCGACTCGCTTATTTATAGACTCCCAGCTGCCCTTGACCTCATCAAGGCACTCGCCTTTGACTATGGGCTGGCAAGGACCGGTGGGATTTAGCTCGTATGTTGCTTTTGCATCAAGCCAACTTACGGCTCCACACAACCCAAGCCTTTCAGGTGTTACTATACACACATGGGCAGGTGCAAAAGATTGGCACAGCAAGCAAGAATAGAAAGTATCAACGCTTTCATCGGTAAGGCCCGCAAGCCTTGCATCTCTTGCTTCATACTTTGGCCGAGCAACTTCATTTAAAAGTTTTTCTACTTGTTCTTTATCGGTAATTATAGTTACTTGGACCTTATCGGCAATATTCCCAAATTCATCAAGCATCTTAGCGTATAGAACTTCGCCTATATGTTTCAGCCTGAAGCCTGCTTCATATGCGGATTTGCTTATTCGTACCCATGCAATGTCTCTCTGCCCTATATGCATAACGCCTTCAATATAATTTACAAAATAATGGATTCGGCGCTCCATTACAGGCTCAAAATCTTCCTCCATATTCTTTCCTGCTACATCAACAATAATTGCCAAAGGAAGTTTTCCGCCGTCAGGGCCTAATGTATCAATATCCGGTCCTATTACTTCAATCTTATGATCCTCAACTTCGGAAAGATCACGCTTTCTCACAAGTTCCCAGGCAGTCGTACGCCCACCGCCAAATTCCGCAAACATTTCGTCTTTGCGAACTCTCTCCCCCTCAAAGGCTGGAGCAAAGCCTACAGGGATCGGAATTTCTGTTATTTTAATCTTTATACCACGAGCTTCTAGTGATGTTTGAACCAGTTTATCATAGTCCTTTTGAACTATAAGATTCATTGGCACTTCCTGAACGTCCTGATCGGTAATTACGGGAAATCCTAATGCAATGGCTCCGGCACCGGCAGACACAACTAATTCGCTTAGAGGTCCTAGGGCATTTACAAAAGCCGGCACCCTTTCTTTAGTATATTTTAGCAGTTCCGGAAGGTCTCCGGGTTTTATATTTCCAAAGATTAGTGCTGCTCTTATAGCAAAAGACACTATATGTGTAACCGATGTCACATCATAGCCTAGCGGCACAACTCTAAATTCCAGGCCCATTTTTACTTTTGATTCAATTGCCTGGTCAATTATTTTTCCTACTAATGTTACTAGGATACCTTTTGATTGATAGTCCTTAATGACTTTTGCCGCATCTTCCGCTGTCGGAGCCTCTCCGATAACAACAGCCACACCCGGAATATCTCCTGTAACCAGAGGCACACCAAGGGAGCGGATAACAGTATCTGGAATAAACCCAACACACGGTTCCTCGTAGGGATTCTTTCCGCCCACATATTTGCACGCTTCAATAACTTCTGCCGCAACCGCCGTTGCAAGTCCTGCATTTAAAGCCTTTTCGAGGTTCTGCTCTTTTACTATAAGGCTTTCAATGACTCCAATAGCACCTTTTAAATCCGCCAGAGTATTAATTTTTTGTCCGGTAGCAGCATAAATAGTAGGGAGACTATAGGCAGTGTTGGGAAAACTTACTTTCTCGTTTTCTCCATACTCCTTTATGGTCTGCTCCAGCACAGATTTACAAGCCTCTAATGCTTGCTCGGAGCCGGTAAAAATAATGTCGAATAATGTCATACATATCCCTCCAAGGATGTTTTTTCGCCTTCAGGCAAAATTATAGGTCTAAGTAGGAATCGGCGTACAAGGTTCTTCCTTTTATCAAATCCGCCGTTTTAATCACATTTATAACCAGTTTATCCAATGGATTTATTATAGCAGAAGTCAGACCGCACTGAATAGCCATAGCGCAAAAGGTAGCTTCGATTAGGCCTCTAAGCTCCTTAGGGCAACCGTTGGATACATTGCTAAGTCCGCCGGTTGTTAAAAGCCCCATCTCCGAAATCTGTCTTACCGCTTCCAAGACTTCCTGTTGTTTGTCCTGCATGCCTTTTAGAACTACAAAGAGGGGGTCAAAAAGGATGTTTTCAGGATCCAAGCCGGTTTCCATTGCCCTTTCCAGAATCTGCGTACAGTACATCATTCGCTCATCATTGTCTCTGGGAATACCTTCTTTTGCACACAATCCTATTACCATTGCATCATATTCTGCTGCAAGGTTTATCATATCAAGTCTTGGACCTGCATCAGCAGAATTGATAATGGGTTTGCCTGCCGTGCGGTCGTAAACTTTAATTCCGGCTTCTATTGCTTTCATATTAGCTGTGTCAAGACATAAAGGCGTATTAGGGAATTCTTCCTGCAAAATCTTAACCGCCCAGGGCATCAATTCTTCTCCGTCCCTGTCTGCAGGACCAATATTTACATCAAGATAATTAGCTCCTGCTTCAATCTGCTCCCGAGCTCTTGCAAGAATCGGCTCTGGATTTCTCTCCTGCAGTGCCTTTCTAATTGTAGGGGAAATAACATGTATTCTTTCACCGATAGTTAAAAATCTCGCCACTTAATGTTCCTCCCTTTCTTAGCTTGCTTTATTTTGTTCCTTATACTTCTTCAAGAAATTAGGCAATGCAGCTGCTTCCTCCGGCCCAACGATGACTTTCCAACCGGGTAGCTCGTCTTCAATATCAGCTTTAAGTACCGCAACTTTTCCGGGAATTATCATTTCTCTTGTTTTTACTTTATTTTCAACATCAAATTCCTTCAAAGCTTTTGCAATAGATTTAGCGTTAAACTTGCCTGCAGCCCATGCCGTAAGTACTGAATAACCTCCTGCATCAGGTATTAAAATCCATGCAGGAACTTTAGATCGTTCAACTTCTCCGGATACGATAAAATATGTCAAGGCAAAATCGACGGTTACAAGCAGCGGGGATTCTTCATCGACAGGACCGATTTTATATACATCTTGTTCAATGCGCATGGGTCTTTGGGGATCTGTATAAATATTTTGTCTTAAAGCAAACAGCGGAAGTGCCATGGCATAATCCATGTCGCTGAGTACAATTATTGAAGCGTATTTTTCAACGAACAACGATGCACATGCAAGCTGCATCATTTTATCCGTTGACATATCACATACAAAGGCTGCTGTAGGATATCCAAAGGTTCTGTCACCTGACAAAAGCGCCGTCCTGCGGATATTTACCATATCGTCAAATGCTCCCTTTAAGTTCCGGCTTTTGGCATCCAGCAGCAGTTCTTTATATCCGGCATTTTGGATTTTTTGAACAAGTTCGTACAGATTTTCCTTACCATCTGCCGTAACTCCCAAAAGTAAATTGTTTTCTTTTGCAAGTTTTACCATATCTTCGTAATTGTCAGCAGTAGCCCCAAAAAGTATAGGTCCTTTTTCGGCAGAGATATCTAGTGCCGCTTTTGCAATCTCAGGATTTTCTGTAATTATCATGGGCACTATTTTTGGGCAACTTTCTGTGACATTTTTAATAAGGGATGTGAATTTATCCTTATCTTGGCTTTCGCATCTGAAGGCTCCGACTTCTATATACATTTCTTCATTAATTCGCGTATAATCAATTGCATTAATATGATCTATCCGCGTCTTTATTTCATCTTCGGTCATAGTATCGGAAAATAATATCGCAAACCTAGGCCGGTTTACAAAGGTTTTTTCATGCCTAAAAAGGACTGTTTCGCCACCTAGGGTATATTCAGTATCACCTCTGCCAAATTTTACTGTCTTCATAGGTGGTGCAGTAGCCTCGGCCAGTTGAGCCTTTGCCTCTTCTGACATATAGGGGCATTTTTCAGCTTCGGTTCCGCCCTGGGCAAGTTTCATGGCAAAAGCCAAACATGTAGGGAAACCGCATTCCTTGCAATTTTTGCGAGGAAGCAGTTTATATATTTGCATTCCATTAAGTGCCATAATTCATCTCTCCTTTTGTTTATTCAGTCATTTCTGTAATGAAGTTTCGGATAACTTCTACCGAACGCGGGTGTCTGAGTATTACTGCATTAGCTCCGGCAGCCAAAACTCCTACTGCACTGGATATTTCCATAGCTACTCCTCTTTCTTCCTGCGGTCCCCATTCAGGTATATCTTCTTGAGTAACAACAGACTCTTTTACCTTCCATGCTTCGAAGGATACCGGTGAAATTATAGGCATTTGAAGTGTTTCATCATTTTGTTCCAAAGCAGCAAGCTTTATTCTGTCTAAAGTCGTAATCACATACTCAAAACCGTAGCCAACAGCTGCGCAGCCCGGGTTCATAAGCATTTTGTCGGGTTTTACCCCTAATTGTGTAATTAAAATATTAAGTTGTTTTGCAAGGTTCAAATCTACCGAAGACTCAGCCACTACAATATTGCCGTAAGCAAGTCCCACTGCAGCGGCAACTTCTTTGTAATTTGCTTCTATTGCCGACAAGAACGCATAGTTTTTATTTGTAAGGGCTTCAGCAATCTTAGTAAAGAGTTTGGCATTTTTATCATTGTCTTGGCATCCTGCTATAACCAGTGGTACTGTTAAATTGTCAGCTAATTTTTTTGCAATTTCCGCACATTCTTCCACAGATCTGTTAAGGCCGTCAGGGCTTGCCCCTTCAAACTTAATACATATAAAATCCGGTTTATACTTTTCTACACAGTATGCTGCCCATTTTAACGGATCATCTGCGGCGTCTTTAAAGACATCAAGCACTGCGGCAGGCCAGGATTCAGGAAAGATATCCCATATTTCCATGCCTATAGCCGGCTTATTTCCGATGTTTCCATCAAAACCGTAAAATGGCAGAACAGATTCTCCTCCGAGTTTCAGATCTGAGCCTACTGTTACTTCTAGAATTTTTCCGGAATATTTCTGAGTAGGCATTTTGTAAGCCATATATATCGCCTCCGAATAATAAATTATGCTTTCACTTTTGTAATTATTATATCATCAAAAATTTTTCTTGCGCTTTTTACGGCATCGCTGTCTTTGGGCAAGCGAACCAGTGGGGTGCCTTTGTTATCATATTCAAATACTAACTTATCCTGCGGAATAGTTCCGGCAAGTTTTAAGCCATAGTTTTCTATTGTCTGCTTTATATCGTCTGAGAGCCCTTCTTTAGGAACACGGTTGACTATGAGGTAAAGTTCCTTCACATCAAGCTGCAGTTCTTCTATGAGTTCTTTTACTCTTGAGGCGGCTTCTATTCCTCGTTTCGAACATTCGCTTACCGCAAACATAATGTCAACGCTTTTTGTAGTGCGCCTGCTTAAATGTTCTAACCCGGCTTCGTTGTCGATAACCATTACTTTGTAATTATCGGAAAGTCTATCAGTTGCTTCCCTTAAAATACCGTTTGCAAAACAGTAGCAGCCGGCTCCTTCAGGCCTGCCCATAACCAGTAAATCAAAGCCATGACCTTCGATAATCGCCTGCTGAAGCTTATAATTAATATAATCGGTCTTGCTCATACCTCCCGGCAAATTTCCATCTCTGTTTTTAACACTTATGTCTTCTCTTATATCACCCAGGGTTATTTCTACATCTTCGCCCAGCACTTCATTTAAATTGGCATTGGGGTCGGCGTCTACACCCAGTATCGGCGTAATCTTTTTTTCTATTAAATAATCAATTAGGAAACCGGCCAGTGTTGTTTTGCCTGTGCCGCCTTTTCCTGCTACTGCTATAGTATAAGCCATTTAATTCATCTCCTTGCACTTTCGCAATACAACATATAACGCTTTTGCGTTATTGCTGCAGCTTTTTAATATATGCCTTTCTGAAGCTTCAAAGCTTCGATTACATGTTTTGCAAGCACTGTAGATGTCACAGCGCCTACTCCGCCGGGAACTGGGGTTATAGAGCTTGCAATCGGACACACGCTATCAAAATCCACATCACCACACATCTTCCCGCTCTCGTCAAAATTAATTCCCACATCAATTACCACAGCACCATTGCTTACCATATCCTTTGTAACCATCTTAGCCTTTCCTGCTGCAGCAATAAGTATTTCACCTTTTTTTGTCTCTTCAGCCAGGTTTCTTGTCCTTGTATGGCAAATCGTTACAGTAGCATTGCGTGCAAGCAGCATCATAGCAAGGGGACGCCCCACTACCATGCTTCTTCCAATCACTACAGTTCGCTTTCCTTCTACCTTTATCCCGTAATAATCTAAGATTTCAATAACTGCAGCGGGTGTACATGGAGCAAACCCATCATCGTCTCCGCTTATTACTTTGCTGACGTTGATGGGATTGAGGCAATCCACATCCTTCTCTGGTGATATTTTATATTTGATTGTATTTTCTGAGATGTATTGAGGAAGGGGCCTCATAACCATAATGCCGTTTATTTTGGGATCGGTATTTAAGTCGTCTATAATCTTTAAAAAATCTCCTTGAGTCACATCTTCCGGAAGTTTTTTTACTCGGCAATCTATTCCTATGCTGCTGCAGCGCTTTACAGCACTGTTGATATAAGATTGTGAATCAGGTCTGCTGCCTGCCATTACCAAGCAAAGTCCGGGGGTGATGCCTTGCTTTCTTAGCCGGTCGACCTCTGCGACAAGTTCATCCTTTAGGGCTGCGGCTACTTCCTTGCCATCAAGTATCTTTGCCATCAGCAATCCTCCTTATATTCTTTTGAGCATCTTTTGCCGCATTCAAATTAATATAAGCTGCGATATGCATAGGGGAGTCGCAAATCTCAGGGTCCATATGACTGCTAGAAAGGCACGGATAAGCATGCCACAGTCTATTTGCAATACTTACAACATCTTCCTTGTCAACACCTATAAGTCCGGCAGCCACATGGTAGGTGGCACCGCAGGCAGACGAGTAAGAAACGTCTACCGCGGCTACTTTTTCATTGTCATCAACAAAAACAGTATACTTAGGTCTTCCTATTTTAAACTGATCTATAAAAGAATTGATATATCTAAACTTTCCCTTTGCAAGAGAACAAAACGGCCGAGGAAAGGCATATTCCAGATTCATTTGTTCGCATAAAGCTTTAAGCTTATTTGCAAAAGAAGACGAAAGCCAAGTAGGATCTTCTCTGGGAACTATTATCGCTTTGCATCCTGCCTTTGCAGCATGTTTTACCAGCTCCACAAGTATGTCGGGATGCACTCCTACTGCAATTAAAATATCATGTTCGGCAATAGGGCTCTTTATATAAAGCTCGGCATCATCTATAAGTTCAGGCAGAACGGAGGGAAATCTTATGACACCTGCTATGTCTTTACTAAAATTAAGATTCAGCTTCTGCCTGAACTTAAAACATCTTCTTGAACAATAATCAGGATTATCTTCAAAATTTGTCAAATGCGGTAAAAATTTCCTTGCTGCAAATTCTCCTCCATATTTTACTTGAAAAAATCCGGGCAAATCTGGTGTATCATGGCTTGCAGCTATTAGGAGTTTTAACCGTTTATCCATAAAAAGACCACCTTTGGTATTTAAATCCTAAAATAATCCTGTAATTCTTCCGCTGGCATCTACATCAATATTTTCTGCTGCGGGCCGCTTCGGCAGTCCGGGCATTGTCATTATGTCACCGGTAAGCGCTACAACAAATCCTGCCCCTGCTGAAATTTTTACATTTCTTACATTTATCTTAAAACCGGTTGGACGGCCAAGTATTTTAGGATTATCGGTAAGAGAATACTGAGTCTTAGCAATACAAACCGGAACATTTCTAAATCCGAGTTTCTCTAAATTATCGATTTCTTTTAATGCGGCCGGGGCAAATTCCACACCATCTGCGCCGTATATCTCTTTGGCTATGGTAGTTATTTTATCTGCAATGCCTATATCTAAATCATAGATTGGTTTAAATTCGTTTTTGCCCTCATCTATAATCCTTACGACTTCTTTTGCAAGCTCTATGCCGCCTTCTCCACCTTTTGCCCAGACTTCTGAAAGCACCGCATTTACACCAAGATTATTACACTCTTCTTGAACTAATTTGAGTTCATTTTCAGTATCTGTAGGGAATTTATTAATAGCTACGACTGCAGGAATTTTATACTTTTTAGTGATATTTTCTACATGTTTTAATAGGTTTGGCAATCCCTTTTTCAATGCATCCAAGTTTTCCTTGCTAAGATCTTCTTTACTTACTCCACCATTATATTTTAAAGCACGGACAGTTGCAACAATTACTACAGCATCCGGCTTTATGCCTGCCGTGCGGCATTTTATATCTAAGAACTTTTCCGCTCCAAGATCTGCGCCAAAACCTGCCTCTGTTACTACATAATCTGCAAGTTTTAATGCCATTTTTGTTGCAATAATGCTGTTGCAGCCATGGGCAATGTTTGCAAAGGGTCCTCCGTGTACAAATGCAGGTGTTCCTTCAAGGGTTTGAACCAAGTTCGGTTTAAAAGCGTCTTTTAAAAGTGCGGTCATCGCTCCATGTGCCTTTAAATCCTTAGCCGTAACCGGTTTTCCATCATAGGTATAGCCAATTATTATTCGCCCAAGACGATTTTTTAAATCTTCCATGTCAGTTGCGAGGCAAAATACTGCCATAATCTCAGATGCAACCGTAATGTCGTATCCGTCTTCCCTAGGCATGCCATTTGTTTTTCCGCCAAGACCGTCAACTACAAATCTGAGCTGCCGGTCGTTCATGTCTACACATCTCTTCCAAGTTATACGGCGAGGATCGATATTGAGCTCGTTTCCTTGATAAATGTGATTGTCTATCATGGCGGCTAAAAGGTTATTAGCTGCGCCGATAGCATGAAAATCTCCGGTAAAATGAAGGTTTATGTCTTCCATAGGCACTACCTGGGCATATCCTCCGCCTGCAGCACCTCCCTTTATTCCAAACACCGGTCCTAGGGAAGGTTCCCTAAGGGCTATCATGGCATTTTTGCCGAGTCTTCTTAAGGCATCGCCCAATCCTACTGTCGTTGTGGTCTTGCCTTCTCCCGCAGGCGTTGGGTTTATTGCAGTGGTAAGTATCAGCTTGCCGTCTTTCTTGTTTTCAAGGCCTTTTAACAAGTTGTAGTTGATTTTAGCTTTATACTTACCATAGTATTCTATCTCATCCTCAGAAAGGCCGACTTTCGCCGCAATATCCTTAATATGTTCAAGTTTAGCTTCCTGGGCAATTTCAATATCGCTTTTATAGCTCACTTTACTTCCTCCCTTGGATTTGAGTTTTTTATAAGTGTTAAGATATTATCTTTAATTAACCTGACTTCATTTGTATAGTTTATGCAAGACTTAAAAGGCGCTTGTCCCAACCTATCAGCTTTTATAAGCTCATCATCGTAAGGTAAAAATCCTAAAACCTGAGTATCTTCGCAGGCTTTTTTAATAAATTCTTTTTCCTCATCGCTACTAATTTTATTGCCTACAACGAATACATTCTTTACCCCTATATCTCCTGCCAGCTTTTTGATGGTAGACAATGTTTGAATACTTCTCTTGCCCGGCTCGGTCACAACGATAAAGGCATCTACGCAATCTGCGGTAGCTCTTCCAAGATGTTCTATGCCGGCTTCCATATCCATTATTAACGCATCTTGAGGGGCTATAAGAAGATGCTGCATTAAAGCCCTTAAAAAAGCATGCTCCGGGCATATGCACCCTGAACCGCCGGCTTTTACAGTGCCCATAACCAGAAGCTTTATACCTTCATGCTCAACACAATATTTTTCAGGTATATCGTCCACTTTTGGATTAAGTTTGAACATCTGCCCTATCCTGCCCGGCACAGCTTGGGTCCGCTGAGCTATTAAATCTTTTATTTCAGAAAGGGGCGTTATGTTCATAATTTTTTCTTCCGGAAATCCTAAAGCCATTGCAAGATTTGCATCAGGGTCTGCATCAACAGCTAGGACTTTGCATCCTTCTTCTGCCATTACTTTTGCAAGAACTCCTGCAAACGTGGTTTTACCTACGCCGCCTTTACCTGTAATTGCTATCTTCACCGCCAGCACATCCTTTACTTTCTCGATAAGCTTTATATACTAAGTATTTTCCGTTTTTCTTCAATGCAGCTGATGATTTTCTTTGCCGCTTCCTTAGGATCTGATTCTATATCAAAATAGCCGCCATATATGTCTTTAACATCATTTGTGAGAAACCTTGTTAAATTATCGGAGCCTGTTACTTGAGGTGCAACACCTAACATAGTATATACCCCGGAGGCAACAACATAGGTTCCTATGGAAAGCGCCTTTTCTGACATCCACTCAGGAGCCGCCCCTGCCACCGGCAGATCTTTTATATCTACATTCATGAACTTAGCAAGCTCTGATAACAACAGTAGTATCCTACTTATATCTACACATGAACCCATATGCAGCACCGGCGGGATATTCACTAATTCGCAAACAGTAGCAAGTCCTTTGCCACAAAGGCCACGAGCTTCTTTTGACATAAGGCCTGCTTTTATACAAGCATAAGCACCGCATCCGGTTGTCACCACAAGCACATCATTTTTAATTAATTCTTTTGCCAGCTCTACATGACCTTTATCATGTAAAACCTTATGATTGTTGCATCCGACGATAGCTACTGCTCCCCTGAGCACTCCTGACTTTATGGCATCTGCCAAGGGCTTTACTGTTCCGGAGGGATGGGCAGTGCTGTTTGTAACTTTATCTAAGGCATTTATAATTGCCTCATTGCTGTAACCTACAAATCCTTTTGACTTTTCTTGGGGTATAAAAATATTTCCCTGTCTGTTTTTAAAGTTCATTACAGCTTCCTTAACAATTCTTTTTGCAGATTCTATAGCCTCTTCTTCATTAAACTGCATATGAATTGCGCCGGGAATTTTGGCTTTAGGGGATGTGGTTATAAGTTTTGTATGATAACATTTTGCAACTTGAGACAGTGCAGGCATTATGCACTGAACATCAACCACCATAGCATCTACTGCCCCTGTAACTATTGCCAGTTCTTGTTGGAAAAAGTTGCCTGCCATCGGTATTCCGTGGCGCATTGCAATTTCATTTCCGGTGCAGCACATGCCTACAAGGTTTATTCCTTCAGCCCCCTGCTTTTTAGCAAGCTCAATTAACTCCGGATCGTTTACCGCAATAAGTATCGCCTCCGAAAGCGTAGGTTCGTGGCCGTGGATTACCAAATTTACTTCGTCCTCTTTAAGAACACCAAGATTTGCTTCAATTTCATGAGGCTCGGGAACTCCGAACAATATATCTGAAAGCTCTGTTCCTATCATGGAGCCGCCCCATCCATCGCTAAGCGCCGCCCTTATAGCAGTTGTCATGATATTTCTGTAATCCGCATCACAGCCTATATGTGTAGAATGTAAAACTTCCACAATGTCTCTGTCTATAGCCCTGGGCGTTACGTTCATTTTATTCCAGATTTTTTTTCTATCCTCTGGGGCTCTCTGGATAAATCTTAAGTTGCCAAAAGGCTTACCGAATTCTTCAAGGGCTGTTTTAGCAACATTGGCAGCTATATCCTTTATATCCTGATTTTCTGTATCGATTCCCCATTCTTTTGCAAGGGAGATAAGTTTTTTATGGTTTTTTACTTTATAGCCTGATTCAGGATTTTTTGCCGCATGGTAGAGAGCGTGGGCAATATCGCGGCCGTGGTCGGAATGGGCCGAAGAACCTGCGGCGATGGAACGGGCAAGGTTTCTCGATGCAATGGTATCCTCGTCTGCTCCGCATATTCCTTTTTTAGGTCCATCTTCACTTACTTTTACTATTCTGCAAGGTCCCATTGCACAATTAGTGCAGCAAAGACCCATTTCGCCGAAGCCGCATTGAGGCTGCATAGCTTCTGCCCTGTCCCATACTGTTTCTATCTTTTCGTTCCTTGCTTTTTCCATTAGTTTATAATTTGCTGCGTCACAGCTTAAACACTCAAAATCGCATGACATAATCTCACCTCATGTTGTTTTATACTATCTTTATTTTTAAAGCCCTTGTAGGACATGACATAGCGCAGAAAGGCTTGTCGGAATGTGCGCATCTGTCGCACATAGTTGGGAATGTATGAAGTTCAATAGCGCCGAAAGGACAGGCCTCCTCGCAAAGACCGCAGCCTGTGCATAGCATCTTGTCAACCTTTATGATTCCAAGTTCCTCATCTTTAGAAAGCGCTCCGGTTGGACATACGGCAATGCACCGAGGATTTGCGCAAAGCATACACTGTTCGAGTTTTAGCTTTCCTCCCTTTGTTTTTATTCTAAGCCGGGAAATTTTATTTTCCTTTATCGCGCCAGATAGGCTTCTAGAGTCAGAATGAGCCGCTGCGCAGGCAAGTTCACAGGTCTTGCATCCAAGGCAAAGGTCTTTTTCAAAAAGAATCTTTACCATAATTTATACCCCTCTTCTTTTTATATTTTATATTTGTTATTATTTTCACAATTACTGAGTTCATAATACATTATTGATAAATATTTGTCAATATGATTTATGGCAAACAGCAAAGAATATTTTGCTATATTGAAAAAGGCTTGCATTTGCTATATTATCATGGTAAGGCTAAGACAAATTAATTTGATAAGGAGACTTATGCTTATGATTAGATTTGGAGTTGTCGGCACTGGATGGATTACTGATGCTTTTATAAAAGGCGCTAGCTTAGATAAGGACTTTAAGCTTTGTGCTGTTTATTCAAGAAGCACGGAAAAAGCAAAAGAGTTTGCTAAAAAATACTCTGTTGAAAATATATTTACGGATTTGGAAGAAATGGCAAAAAGCAACTTGATTGATGCAGTTTACATAGCAAGCCCAAACTCGCTTCATGCTGAACAGTCTATATTTTTTATGAACCACAAAAAACACGTTTTATGCGAAAAACCTTTAGCTTCTAATAGTAATGAAGTAAAGAATATGATAAAAGCCTCCCGCGACAATAATGTTGCGCTAATGGAGGCGTTAAAAACCGGCTTTCTTCCTAATTTTAAGGCGGTAAAAGAAAATCTGGATAAATTGGGAGAAATTCGAAGGATAGTAGCAAATTTTTGCCAGTATTCTTCCAGATATGATAGCTTTAAAGAAGGTAGGCATTGCAATGTTTTTGATCCTGCTTTTTCCGGGGGTTCGCTGATGGATATTGGCATTTACTGTACATATTTTATAATGAGCTTATTCGGAGTGCCGAAAGATGTGGTTGCTACAGGCGAAATTCTTGGCACCGGCGTGGACGGACAGGGCACCCTCTGCCTACAATATGATGGTATGGAAGGCGTAGTTATACATTCTAAGATAACTGATTCAGTGGTTTCCAGTGAAATTCAGGGCGAGTCCGGGAATATGGTTATTAACAAAATATCCGTTCCCAGGAATATCACAATATATTATCGCGGCGGAAACATTCAAGACATCTCCCGCCCCCAAATAGAAGATGATATGTATTATGAAGCAGCTGAATTTATAAATTTAATAAAAGCTGGAAAAATTGAATCAGATATTAATTCCCACAAGCTTTCTCTTTCAGTCATGGAAGTGTTGGATAAGGCAAGGAAGCAGATTGGAGTTATCTTTCCTGCTGATAAAAAAATCTGACAGGTTGCCTAATTGAAAGGAACTTTTATAATGGATTACAAAAAAGATGAATTTCCATCTATTGATGAAACTTTAGAAATGTTAGATGATATTGCAGATGAAATTCCTAAAGAATTTTTTCGTAAATTAAATAAGGGAATTATATTGCTGCCTGAATATAAGCTCCACAAAAGCAGTTGCGACCCTAACAGACTTTATATTATGGGAGAATACAGCGTTGATGTTACCGGCAGGCAGATAAGAATTTACTACGGCTCATTTAAAAAGATATGTCAAGGCCTTCCCCGCCCGATTTTAAGACAAAAATTAAAGGATGTGCTTTTGCATGAATTTACACACCATTTAGAGTCCATGGCAGGGGAAAAGGGTCTTGAGATTAAAGATGACGAGGCGCTGGAAAAATATATGAGAAAAAATAATCTGAACTAAATGAACAAATTCATTTTTTTCCGCTTACTGCCAAGTATGAAATCGAAAAGAATATAACTATACATCCAATAACTTCGGTTATACTTACAGCTTCATTTAATAGTAAAACTCCTGTAATTACACTGGTAATAGGCTCAAACAGCGAAAAAATCGCAGCTGATGTTGAGCCTATTTCTCGTATGCCCACCTGCATAAGTATCATTGCCAAAAAAGATGTAAAGAATGCAACTATAATCATAAAAACAAAGGACTTAAGCGGCAAATTAACTACAATATATCCGATAAAAATATTTCCGATAAGCATGGTAAGGGCGGCAAAAATAGCGATATAAAGCGAGAGCTTGTAAGGTGATATTTTAACCAGTCCGCTTTTTTCAACCATTACCATATAAAAAGCGTAAGTTAAGGCGGAAGTTACTGCCATAATAACACCTAAAATATTTTCGATATGTTGAAAATCCATGAAACAAAAAACGCCGAAGCACGCAAGGCATAGCGCTATAATCTTCTGCCTGCTCAGATTTTCACCAAAAGCATATCTGCACAGCACTGCAACAAAAACCGGATACATAAAATGAAGGGTTGTTGTAGCACCTACCCCTATATATGGATATGAACTGTAAAGCAGCGCCGTCGTAGCAGTAATTCCAAATACAGAAACCATTATTATGTATTTCAAATCTTGTTTTTCAATTTTAAGGTCAAGCTTATTGTATTTTAAAAGTACATACAAAAAGGGAATAGCGAAAAGGTTCCTATAAAATGTCATAGAAAGCGAATTATTGCCCATCTCATAAGTAAGGCTTGCCAGTATCGGCGTAAACCCATATAAAAATGCAGATAAAATTGCGCATAGCGCCCCTTTGATTTTCATTGCAGTAGACTCCTATCCATCTAAAATTTCAACCATGCTTTATTCTTTGTATAAGATTATACATAATATTTTAGGGTTCAGCTAAATGTTCATTTGACTGCTCTAGTATTTCCTGTACAATTTTTGGCGAGATTTTTTTAGGTTGCAGACTAGGTCTTCCCAGGTAGTATCCTTGCAGATAATCTGCTCCAAGTTGGATTAGTGTGTCCATTTCCTCTTTTGTCTCTATGCCTTCGGCAATTAATTTAACCTTCCGGCTTTTAGTATACTGCAAAATAGCCCTTACAAAGTTCTGTCGATTTATATCTTTGTCAATACCTCTAGTTACCGCCATGTTCAGTTTTACAAAGTCGGGGTAGAACGTCAAAAAAGCAATGCCAATGTTGTATCCTGAGCCGAAATCGTCTAAAGCCAAGGAGCATCCCCATCTTTTTGCAAGACTTTGCTTCTTTATAAATACTCTTTCATCAGTCAGTTCATTTTCAGTTATCTCAATTACGATGCGGGACAAATCCCTCTTAAACTTATTTTCCAGTTCTGCTAAATCTTTATCCGATAAAATATAGTTTGGAATTGAGTTAATAAATATCTTTGCATTTTCAAAATCTTTTTCATATTTTTTAAATGTCTCTAAAGTCTTAAACCAAGTGATGCGCTCCATATCATAAAGTCTTGATTGTGAGCCGGCAAGTGTTACAATGGCTCGAGAGGATATTAATACTGCAGATTTGGAACGTATTAGTGATTCATATGCAAATGTTTCTCCTGTTTTGGCAATTACAATCGGTTGAAATACAAAGTCAAAAAGTTTTTCTTCAATAAGGTTGTTTATCTCCTTTTTGCCATTGAAAAATAGTATCTTTTTATTGTAAACAGGTTTCTCAAACTCACCAATGCTTCCTTTTTCTCCGTTTTTTGATTCATACATGGCAAAATCTGCATATTTCAGTAATTCATAATAACTCGTTGAATCATCCGGGTACCATGCAATTCCCGCAGAAGCAGTAATATTCAGGTCTTTTCCGTCTGGAAGTTTTAAGATAGTATTACAGAGTTTGTTCTGCACCCTCTTGATTATTTCTTTTATTTGTTGCTTATCTTCATATCCATAAATAAAGGCATAAAATTCATCGCCCGACATTCTACCAACAATTCCGTTATAAATAGACAGTTCATTTAGAACCGAAGCGGCTGTTTTGATATACTGATCTCCAAAATCATGGCCATAAGTATCATTTACGAATTTCAAGTTGTCTAAATCCCACATAACAAGAGCGGCTGTCTTAACATCTTTTTCTTTAAGAAGTTTTATTACCTTTGCCTGAAATGCACGGCGATTAAGAAGATGTGTGAGTAAATCTCGATCTCGTTCATATTCTATCTTCTTTTTTTCCATTATTTCCCGCGTCGCATCTTCTATAATTCCAAGTATCTTGCCATCGCTTTTTTGAACCTTTATGCGAAGCCATCTATTACCACAGCTGCCATTTTCGCAGCAATATACATCCTCTGAATCCGGTTCCGGACATCTTCTTATTTCATCGAGTAGTTTATAGAAATATTCGGCGCTTATATATCCGCTTTCGTTTTTTTCTCTTTTTGCCCCTGTAAGCTCAAAAAAAGCATCCGTACATAATACCTTATCATTTTTTAGATCATGCTCAAATGCGCATATAGGCACTTCCATCATGCCGACGATCTTTGAAAGCTCGGCCGCCGATTCAGCAACCTTTGTGCTAAGCGACTCTACTGACCGTGCCAACTCGTCTATTTCGGCTATATTTGTTTTTGTTAAAGTTATAGGCATTTCGGGATCACTGCTCTTAACTTCTTTTACTAAATCTGTTATAGGCTTTATGAACCATATACCTATTAAAATAGAGACAATGAATCCTAAAACAAGGGAAAAAATAAGGGATATTGCTACATAAAACCTTATTCGTTCTGCGGGTTGAAAAAGATTTTTTTCTTCAACTATTCCCAGCAGCGCCCATTTATCCTCTTTAAATGGTGTATTATTGTCATATAAATCTAAATAATGTATACATCCATAAATTGTGTCTTTATTACTAATGCCCGTATTTATGGTAGCTATGTTTTTATATTCTTCTTTTCTTGTTAAGCTTATATCGGTCCCGCTTTTGAAAATCTTATTAAAAGACGATCCGCTAAAGGTTACATTTTCAAATGTCTTACCATTATCTCGAGTAATGGCCAAAAGATATGTCCCTTGTTTATTTGCCGCCATTTCATCATAGTAAAGCATTTTTCGAATATAGTCAGAGTCAAGTTCGATGCCAATTACTCCATATACGCTTCCGTTTTTATTGATAAGCGGGATTGAATAAGAAATTACTTTCGTCCCATAATTATTGAGCGTAAAATGTGTCCAATATCCCAGTTCTGAAAAGTCCGCATAAGGATACATTAGAGCAGTCTCAAAAGGCTTGTAGTAAAAGAATGAGCTTTCATCTTTTTTATCGAAGATAAACTGCGGCTTCCATCCCATTCCTAAGGCAATCTTTGATTTTCTAGCTGCTGCCGACGGTCCTATTTCCATACTCAAGTCTGAGTTATCGCTGGGATTAAATAAGGGGTCTGAGTCTCTTATATAAATCCCCGGATAATTTTCTTTGTTTTCACCATCGAGCACTATGAAAGCACCGGTTACCGCACTTTGTCTAACCGTAAAGACGATTTCATCTACAACTCTTTCCAAGAATTCGGACATAAGTACTGAATCTTGTTTAAAAGCCGCATAATCTGTGCCTTTTTCTTTTAGAAATGAATTTATTTCATCTTGAATGTCTTGTTCGAATTTTGCAATGTTTGAACGCCTTTGAATCATTTCGTTTTGAACATGATTTTTTCTGTTTAAAACTTTTTCATCAAGCAGGTTAATAGAATTCCTATTAAGTTCGTCAATTGTGCCACCATACCGTATATTTGCAGAAAGTATCAAGGTATGTATCAATAAAACCACGAGCATGGACAAAAGTAATCTCACTATTATGGAATTACGTTTAAGCCCCATTTTTCTCATATGCGAAGATCACCCTTACTTTTTTATCGCATCTTCTAATTCTATTTTTAAGCCCCTTAGCCACTCATTAAAGTTTTTATCTGTTGCAAATTGCTTTACTGCTGTTTCTCTACTTCTACCCTCCTCTATTAGCTGAACAACTTTTTCTCTATCTATTTTCGACTTGTCCAGCAAAGATTTTTCTAGCACCTTCCTTGCGTCTGTTCCGTTCTCAAAAGGTTTAGTAGTATATAGTTCATAGGTCTGTATTTGACTAATTATTGTAGGAAGAGCTGCTTTTAACTTATTCGAAGCCTTATTGTCTTTGTCAGCACTTAAAAATTCTTCCATTGTTTTTCTTTCAATAGATTCCTTTTTTACAGGTATATAGCCGGATTGTATGCTAAATCTGATATTATTATCTTTTTTTGTAAACCATTTTAAAAACTCCACCGAAGCAGATTCTTTAATCTCATTTGATTTTGTAACAACTATTCCTGCTCCTTGCTGAACTGCACAAGGATATGTATCCTTAAAATTAGGGAGTGGTAGAGTCAAAGATTCGATAGGGTATTCGGTGCTGTCATTGATAACCACTGTATCAGGAAAATATGTTATTCCCGAAGTAGAGCATACAAGTGCAATTATTTCTCCGGTTTTAGCATCATCAGATCGAAACTTGCCTACGGCCTTATAATATCCGTTGATGTAAGGAATATAAAAATTATCCCACAATTTTCTCATAACTGCATCATTAATGGTCAAATAGGCCTGGCCATTTTTTACATTAAATATCTCGCTCCCTAATTGTTTGGAACCCACAAGCATATAATTTGCCATTGCATCTCGACCAAAAAACGCTTTACCATCATTAGGAGTTAAGGTTAATGAATCAGTCCACTCATAGTATCTTTTTGCTGTTTCTGCCACTCCTTCCCAAGTTTTAAGGTTATCTAAACTTGCACCAGTGCCCAAGGCAAATTTATCCCAATCAGTTTTATTTAGCATCATAATTTCAGTAGCCTTTGCAGTAGGAAAAATTTTAATTTCATTTTTGCCGTTAAAATTTCCTTCAGAAATAAAAGAATCTATATACTCTTTTATTTCTTGCTCTGTTAAATAATCTCCTATATCAGTTGCGAAACCTAGCTTATCAATTTGATAGGCATTGTCTGCATACGCTGTAAACATATCCGGCATAGGTTCTGCTCCGATTTTTCCGTTGATGGATTCAATTACCTTTCTTTCCAAATCATCAATATTGCCTTGGCTAAATGCTTCTACGGCTATTCCCTTTTTAAGTCCTTCAGTTTCATTAAATTCAGTTACCAGCTCATCAAATGCTAATTTTTGAACTCCGTTGTAATAGTGCCATACAGTAAGCAGCACAGGACGGCCAGGGCTTGTCCTGCTATTTTTATCCGGAGAACATCCCAATAAAAAAATTGATAATGAAAAACAAACAAAAATAACTAAAAACCTTTTCATGCTCCGATGCAGCCCTCCCTAAATCTTAACTTTTGATTATACTCAGAATTTATTATCAATAATTGTATCAAAAGATTTCAAAGATGTATATACAAAAATAGGGCGGCATCTTCCAACCCGCCTATAATTTTGGCGAAGTTAAGTGTCTTGAGGAGATGGCGATATATACTTACTTAGAATTTCCATGACTTCTTCGTCTGATACCTGAGCAAAGTTTTCGTAAAATTGGCCTACTGCATAAAAAGGTTCTTCTGATATGATACATACAACTTCATCTGCAAGCTTTTTGAGCTGTAAAAGAGTATCGGGAGCTATGACAGGAACGGTTAGTAATATCTTTTTGGGGTTTAATCCCTTAAGAAAATTTATAGCTGCAATTACCGTATAGCCTGTGGCTATACCATCATCTACCAGCAAGACCTTTTTGTCTGTTAAATCATCGTATGTGTCTTTGCCTCTGTACTTTTTTAACCTTTCCCTTATCTCTTGAAGCTTAATACGTGATTCCTGCTCTATATAATCTTTACCCACGCGCAGCATATTTATTGCATATTGGTTTAGAGCCACTTCACCTAAAGGGTCTACCGCCCCAATAGCTAGTTCCTCATTAAATGGAGCACCCAATTTTCTTGTAACTACTACATCCATGGGAAGATTCAATTTGCTGCATATTTCATCAGCCACTACAACGCCGCCTCTAGGAATTGCAAATACAATCACATCAGGGTCATTCTTATATGCTTTTAGTTTTTCCGCCAACTGCCTTCCTGCATCGGTGCGATCTTTAAACATGCTATAGCCTCCATCTTAAAGAGATTAGTCTTAATCTACTTTAAAAAAATCCAAGATCTATTGCAAGTTCAGATCTTGGATGTCCATAAGTTCAATTAAGGATATTTTACACAAGTTCGCTTATTATTTTTGCCGATATCGAGCGCGCCAAGACTACCGGTATTTTTGTTTTGTCATGCACCATCTCTTTCATCTTCATTGTATAACCAATACAATCCATTACTATTATATCAACTTTTGATCGGGCAAACTTGTCTGCCGCCACTTTAATTTCATCAATATCACCATATGGAGAGCAGGCTTCTACCACTACTTTTTCTGCCGCTTTTTGCCACCTCTCGTAAGCTGACGGCACCTGATCTTGGCTTGGTATGGCAACTCCCAATGTCCTATCTTGCGCTATAGCTTTTATAGTATAATACAACAGTTTTTGTGGTCTAATTAATAACGCTTCTGTGTCCAAATCGGGAAATTCACCGGTACACGCTAAAAATATTACATTGATATTGCTTTTTTCCAACTCTTTTATTCGTTCTTTTAGCAGTGGAAATACTTTTTCTCCTGCAATTTTTACCTCGGTGCCATCTGCCATTCGAGTTACTAAAACTTCCTCTGTCTGCTTCGGATATAGTTCTTTAACTTCTTCCCTCGACAAGCCATCCAGCGCGCCTTTTTCTTCTATGTGCACATCTTCTCCTAAAATCATTTTAAGCTCAGGGGTAAGATCGGTTCTCGGCGCTTGCCCTATCGTCACAAGACCTATTTTTTTCACGCTATCATCCCCGCCTTTTATTCTAATATCAGTTTGCCATTATCCATAATTAATTTTCCGTCTACATGCACGGTAGGATTTAAGACAACCGCGTCCAGGTGAACTCCTGCGCTTACTGTGCCGCCGAATGTATTATTACTGCCAAAGGCCACATGAATAGTTCCCAGTATTTTTTCATCTTCTAAAATATTTCCGGTAAGACGCGCATTAGGATTTGTACCTATACCAAATTCAGCAAGATTTCTTGCTTCTTTAGAGTCTCCTAAAATCTTAAGCCATTTTTCGGCCTCTTTTCCTTCAGCGCTTATTAAAAGCCCATTTTTTACGGTAAGCAGGATCGGTTCATCCAGTTTTCCTATTCCGACTATACTGCCATCTACTAAAATTTGACCGGAAGACTTACCTTCAACAGGAGCAATATAGGCTTCGCCGGACGGAAGATTGCCTGATTCACCTTTTTTAGTATATCTTCCCGGACTTTCTATACCTTTTCTCCCTGTTATATCGATTTCTAGCTTATAGCCTTGTTTTTCTACTATCGCACTACTGCCCCGGGTTAGAATATCTGCAACTTTTTTAGTAAGTTTCTCCACTTCTACATAATCTGCGGTTATAGCGCCTTCTCTGAACATTTCTTCTGTTATTCCCGGCATGGTTGCAATTCTTGCGCCACTTTCCGCCGCAGCTTTTTTAGCATTTGTGTGTGTCACTGAATGCTCTGTTATACACACAACCACATCTGCGTTTTTCATGGCTTCTGCCGCAGCTTTTGGGGGTTCTTGTCCGGATTTTTCCATTGTAGGTATTTTTACAAGTATCGGAGTTGCTCCCAGAACTTTTCCTGCTTTGTACATATTTTGCGCTAATTCTTCTTTTATATCATCCGTAAGCACTAAAAGTTGTTCGCCTGGCTTTAATGCAAGACAATCCCTTAGCAGGTTTTTTGATATTTCTACAAGATCAGCCATCTCAATTCCTTCTTCCTAATGTCTTGAGGTGCTCCATTGAACCATATAATTTGATTATACGTTCCCATTCCTGTTCATCATAAAATTTACACTGATTTCTTCCAAAGCTTTTGGCAACTTCTAAAGCAAATCTTGAGGTAACCTCTATATCTATTTCATGGGATGCTCCCGTAGCACAACCCGGCACTGCTGTTTCTGTTGTAATGGCAACACCAACTACAGGACTTGAAGTGGCAGTACAAGGCTGCATTAAGCTATTTATATGATATAAGTCATTTCCATATGGCGTTATATCTTGCGTAGTTATTGCAAGAACTTGTGCAGGCTTTCCTGTAGCAATCTCCATTATGCTTACTAAATCGTCGCTTATTCTTAGTATATAACCGTCCTTTACAGTAGGCGTTATGGCAAAGCCTCTGTGATTGAAAACTCTATTTCCTTTTGTAGTATCTATTGTCAGGATTGCATCCATTGAAGGATCAACTTCCATTTTATTCATTGTCTGCATATCTACCGGAGAACCCATAAAAGGAACAGGGTCATGAGGTTCCGTAGGGGCATTTGGACAAATATGTGTTGAAATTATAACATCGCCATCAAGTATATCGCCTTTTTGCTTCATATCGCCAAGCTTTAATGCACAGGAAAGAGCTGCGCATGCTCCGTCACCATCAGATACATAGCCGATTCTTTCGGGTCTTGCTCCAATTCCGCCTAATCTGCCTATAATGCCAAGGGTGGGGCAATCCCCTCCTTTTATTTTTCCATTTTTACCCGGGATTACGATTTTTATAAAATCTGTTTTTCCGGTTTTTCCTTTTATTTCTTTAATTGAAATATCTTCCAATCCTCTTTTTGTAAGAAAGTCCTTTACTTTTTCTCCATTTACTGCGGAATCATCCAAGAGTTCTATCATTTCTATTACTTGTTTTAACATTGCTTATCACCTCAATAATTTTATTTTATAAAGTCAGATATTCTAATATTAAGCCTGCGGCTTTTACAGCATCAACCACTTTTATACCAACTTGTTCCTCTATGTCTTTTCTAATATCTATAGTCGTCATTCCTGTGCATCCTAATGCAATAACATCACATCCAGAATCTTTTAAGTCTTTTGCGGCAATTAATGCATTCTTTTTTCCTTGAGCTGTATTCAAATCTAATGTTGTGTCCACTTCTTTGGGTTTCACTGATTTAACAAGCCTTTTGCCTAAAATTTCTACCATTGCCGCAGGTGCTGTTTCAGTAATTCCCAATACACCTATCTTATTGCCCAAGCTTAAAGCTACTGATGCGCAAGAAGAACCTGCTCCAATTACCGGTATCCTCAAGATTTTTCTTGCTTCTATAACCCCGGGATCTGCTGCACAGCTTATGAATACTGCATCCTTACCCTTTTCTTCAAATTCTTTAGCAAGGCTTAGTATTTTAGGCAGTGCAAGTTTTTCAGTTTCATCATCGTGTATTCCTTCCGGTTGATCCGGAATACATCTTGATTCGATTTCTAAATTTGGAAAAAGTCCTTGCAATATCTTGCCGTGCTTGTCTAAAAAATCTCTATCTTCGGTTGTGAGAACTCTTATTAACCCTACTTTAAGATTCAATTTATTCACCTGCCTATTTAACAGATTATCTTACCCACAATCTTGCCGCAATCAGCTAAAAGCTTCGGATCTTTCATTCCTGCGCCAAGTTTTAGATTTTTTCTATCTGTTTTAATGAGAGCTATTTTTTTATCTTCTCTGATTTCAGCTGATGTTAAAGGCATTCCGGTCTCTGCATCGATTGTCATAATTAAGTCCGGAAAAGTTGCTATACGCTCTTTACCTTTTTCTAATGTCATATACTCATTCCAAAAAGTTACTTCTATATCTTCGTCCATTTCAAATTTTCCTACGTCAAAACCGCCTTCCATGCTTAATTTAATGCTTTTTATAGTGCCGACTGACACTACATCTGCTTTGAGAAAGTCGCAAATATTCTCGATCACTTTTGAAGGACCGCTTTTTTTGCCTTCAAGCATTCTGTTTCCAAGCTCTATAGCTTGTTTTACTGCACCTAATGCCGCATTCTCTTTTGCATATTTGCAAGTTACAGGATTTCTGACCACGGTAACAAGACCTCCTGCCTGCACCGCTGCCTGTCTTATTAAAGCTGAGGCTTTTTGCACCGTTCCCATTGCAATTACTTCTATATAGGAAGATTTTTCTTTTCTTCCTCCAACTGCTACTTGATAAGACTTATAGTTCGGATCCTTATGTAACCCCATAGCTCCCATGACTCCCGTGGGATGCGCCCTTCCATTACACGGTGCATCGACAGTTGGCACTTGCAGCATTGCAGCTTGAAGCCACCCATTTACCGTTGCAAGACCACCCATTTCATTAGTAATAACTCCGTCCGGTTCTATACCGCTTACTTTTTTCATAAGTTCTACGGCTTGCAAATAATGAATCGGTTCTGCATAAGCATCTTTAGCAGAAGGTGCGCCTACCGCAGATACGTTTATTAAGATATTATCATCGTTCATATCTTCTATGTCTACAAGCTCTACCGAAGATAAACTCAATGCGATATTTGCAATTTGCCTGCCTTCTTCCATCGAGCCACCACCGCCGCCTCCCAGGACACATCCGCCTAAGACAGCAGCGTCTACCAAGTCTTTGGTAAGTTTTAGCCTTGACATAATAAAAACCTCCAACATTAAACTCTTTTTTGTTAAATAACTTCAATTCTAAAAGAACGTTTTCGCTAATGCCGAGAAGAAACCATACAGACCATCGCCTGCAATTAATCCTGCTTCTCTGATTTCCATAGGTTCAGTACCTATGATAAGTCTTACAGCTACAGCAATTAGGACTCCCCTTATAGAGTTCTATATTCACTTAAATAATTCCTTCTGGCCCCACAAAAATTCTAACTTATTTAGACTATAAGCATAAACTATCCACCTGCTCTGTTGTTTTTCTTAACTTTTTGTAAGGTTTTACCAATGACATTGTAAAAGATTTAGGCAATGCGGTAGGCATTGACTTTTCCAAAAGATTTATGACCCAAGGACAGATAAAAAAAGATCATATCTTACACTAAAAGATAGGTTATTGCACAACAACTTTAGGATTAAAACAAAAAGCCTGAAACCTTTGATATGTACTAGGTTCAGGCTAATTTTTTAAGGGATTTGGTGTAAAAGTTAGGTCATTACATACAAAAAAGCTTTGCTGCCGTACTCGAAAATATGGCAAGGTACAGCAAAGGAATACTTATGTAAATAGTTTATCCAAAACAAGGTTAGTTTTATCTTGCTGGATATAATTGATGTGGTTCTACTACCCACTGAGTTTTTCTACCGGTTGAAAGCCACACGTTTTTAAAAACCTAACATTGTGTTCAAAATTGTTTAAAGCATCCAATGGGTCAATAAGGTCAAAGTTTAGTTCGCTTAATGTGGTTTTATCTATTTTAATCGATAATGTCGTTATGTTGTCAACTTTTCCTACCTGAGTGTCTAATACCTCTGTCTGAACGTTAATAATTGCGCTTCTTATCGGTAGTAATCCAAATACATTTCGTGCTATGCGCAGAGTAAGCCCTGATACATACTCCTTTACTATCACATAATAATCAGTCTTGTTGTATTTCCTTATAGAAAGCTTGCCAGTCTTGGTTAAAGTCTTGTAATGAGTCGGAATTACATCATTTATATTTATATTGCAGTCAATTATTAGGGTATCCCCATCGGAAGCTTGAAATTGAAAGGAACTTATAAATCCTGCCAATTCACTGCAAAATTGAATATCTTTTAATAGTGCCATATATGCCTTCGGATCTTTTTGCAGTATTGATTGAAATAATTTTCTTTGATCTTGCCAAGACTTATAGAGCTTTTTGTCATTTTCTATGGCTTTTTTTAGATCTTCCTCCAGTGCTTCTCTGCGTCTATTATCTAAAACTTTAAACACTTTTTCTAAAACATTAGGCTTGTAATTATCTAATTTCTTTAAAGCTGCCAATTCATTTGGTCCTTTTTCACCTGTATTAAAGGGCGCCGGCTCTTTGACCATTAATTCCCAGTCGTATTCATAATCACACTCTTTGTGAAAAGAAGTTATATAATTTATAAAATCATTAAATTCCGCCACTTCTCGGTAAGAATCAGTATGGTCTTGTCTGTTTGTTGACTGAGGCTTATTTTTTGAATTTGCATAATGACTTTTAGTGTAATAAAGCCCCGTCCCTGGTATGCCAATCGATGAGGTCCTTCTGCCCGTCGAACTTATCGTATATCTAGCACCTTTTTTTCCAAAACTAACACTTGCACTCTTTTTGCCTACATTTAATCGCATTCCCGGAGCTATCTTAACGCTTTTTCTAAATCTAAAGCCCATAATAACCCTCCGTTTAATTTAAATTAAATTATCTATTCAACCCCAAAGGCTTTAAAAACAGCATCCTTAGGATCTTGATAAAAAGATATTTGAAATTTTGCAAACAACTCAGGAGGAACTGTTCCTATGTCTGCCGCAGAAGACATAGGAAGTAAAACTTTTTTTGCTCCTGAATCAAAACACACTTGAAGAACATTTGCCAGTTCTTCTACTTTATTAATAGTTCCGCCTATGCTCATAGAACCTAGTACTACCATCTGGCTTTGCACCGGCTTGTTTAAAGCTCCTGAGCATAATGCAATAAATGCAGCTAGTGCCAACTCTGATGTAAGCCCTATGCCTTGAATATCTTCAACATGCATTAGATAATCTTTTTTTGATGTACTTATAGTGCCACTTATATTCTTGCTATTCGCTCTAAAGTATCTAAAAGCGGTTTCAATTGCTTCCTTCGCTTCTCTGTCTGAACCAAGACCTGTTTTTTCAAACTTACCAGTGCCACTTACTACCTCGGTTTCTATTTTATAGACTCCAATCATGCCCGACTTTCCACGACTGACAGTATATAAATGCCCAGGCTTACTTAATCCTTCTGGAATTATCTTGCCCCCGCCTTGTTCCGGCACAGATACAAATTTTTCTTCCATGGTTTCGATGTCTATATATGAAAAATGCACATCATAAAACTCCATGCCACCTATTTTCTTGAGCTGCTCCTTAACCCTTCTTCGACCCACTAAGGCATATCTTAATACTTCTTCTACATCTTCTTTTGAAAAGTTCCCATCCGGATAAATTAACTTAAGTAAACCTGATACAGTCTTTCTGACAGCAATTACATCCCTCTGATTTAAGTTGTTGCCTAGCCTAAAATATTTGTCAAAAGCATCAGTAAAAGATCTTTTCCTCATTTCTCGCATAAATTCAGACAAATAGTCGGTAATGAACCCATATTCATCGGTAAAATACTCGGGCCGCATTTTGGGTATTTCCCATCCGGGTAAATAATAGTGCATACGGTCAAAAAAAGCTGCATCATTAGCCATGGCTTCAGGGAATGGCTCAAATAAATGAGATGTTTTTAAAAGCACATCAACGCTCTGATTTATGTTTCCAATAAATACCATTGATGCATTTGCATTTTTTTCTTCCTTACCTCTTGCAAAAGATCCGGATGCCATAAAATCTTTCATAATCTGAATCCCATCTTGGTCTTTAAATTTTATCCCTGCCACTTCATCAAAGGCAACACAGTCCCATAGTCCAACAAGGCCGATTTGCCGTGTTGCCATGTTATAAAACAAATTCGCTACGGTAGTTTGTCCTCCGGATACCAATATAGAATTAGGCGAAATTTCTTTGTACAAATGAGATTTTCCTGTTCCTCGTGGTCCCAGCTCACAAAGATTATAGTTGTTTTCAATAAGTGGCACCATACGCTCAAGAATATGGCATTTTACTTTTTGTTCTAATTGCGTCGGTTCCATGCCAACAGATCGCATCAGAACATCTATCCACTCATCTTTTGAAAAATATTTTCTGCCTTCAAAAATTTCTTGCACATCCATATGAGGCATCTGAATAGGCGTAAGAGAGTCTATATTAAAAGGACTTGCGATCTTGTTTTCTTCATTGTAAAAGTAATTCATTTTTACAATGCACCAAATACCCCCCGCAAGAAGCTTATCAAACTTTTTTATATAATTAGGCGAAATTTCTACGCCTTTTATACCCAGGTTTGAGAACTCAGCTTGGTATATATCAAGTTTTTCATTGAGTTTTACTGTTATCATATCAATAACAGTATATCTGCCAAGTTCACGAATTTTTGATTTAACCTTTTCTGCTTCATCGGGTCTTACAAAGTTTTCTGCAAGAATATTTTTCACTGTCTCCACGCCGTCGTTGATACTATCTTCGTCGTCAGTAGCACAGTACATACCCAGCAAGTATTCGAGAACATAGACGGGCACATTAGCTCCTTCTTTGATCTTTTTAGTCAGGTCTTTTCTTACAACTCTTCCGGGAAAATACTTATTCAATTTTTTACTAAGCTCATCCATTCGGCTCTCCTCACTTTAAAAATCAAAGTCATCGGTAAATGCAATATCGATAATAAACGGAATCTTTTCATATATATTTTCGACAGTTTCTTCTTCATCTTCTAAGACTAAGTAATACTTGCTGTTTTTATCATACTTTGTGCTTTTTAGTATGAACTTTTCCTTAAAAGTCCGCTCTTCAGGATTATCTGATTTGCTGTCGGCTATTATTATGTTTTCATTTGATACTCTATTTCCTTTTTCATCTGCAAGATAAACTAAAAGCCTTCTTGGAACGGTTTTGTCTTGAATTTTTTCTACCTGGAAAAATTCAAGATAGGTAATATTATTTGTTATCTTCCTAGATATGCTAGTAAGCTTAACATCAACCTTTTTAACTTCTTTTGCGTTTTTACCTCTCTCATTTTTAAATTTGACAACCGGTATAACCACTTCCTGGAGCGCCGCACCGCCATGAACATAGTTTGCACCTTCGCCTTGGGCTTTAAACCTGTTGACTCCTCGAGGAACTATGCACTTTAGTCTGGTATTTTTAATATGATTCATATTAAAAATAATGGTGCCTTCGAGATCTACGTCTTTTTCAGTGAGAATAAAACGGCGATTTTGTAATGAATCCTCCAAAGATTCCTTGGGTACTTTATCGCTTTCTTGCATATTTCCTCGTTTATATATAAAACCATGATCGGCAGTAATATATATATTGGTAGCTGAAATATTATTTATTAAATCATTAATTAAGGTTTTAATTTCAGTAAAAGCTTCTTCAACAGCGTTAAAAACCTCATTTTCTGTATGAGCACCGTCTCCCCTTGCATCAATTATTTTATGATATATATAAATTACTTTTTTACCACCAAAAAGCTTTCTAAAGTCATCTCTTTTCATATTGCTAAGTTGCTCATATCTGACGGCAACGCTATCTTTTTGTGCTTTTTGGAGAATCTTATTACGGTTTTCCAGTCCGTCAGAACTAAACCCGTCAACAATTACCTGGAACTTCTCATCTACTTCGATTTCGTTGTGCGGAAGCAAAGCAGCCATGCCAAGAGCAGTATAGGACGGAAGTATGCCAAGCATTGAAGTAATTTCCGTCGAGCCATTCCTTTCAGTATTTAGATTCTCTTGCAATTCCTTAGCCGCCTCATATCTTAAACCGTCAGAAATAATTACGACTACTCTCTCATCTTTTTCTTCATAAGGTTTTACATGTTTTATATAGAAATCCTGCTGAGGCTCCAAGGAAGGGATTTGCCAGTTTTGGCCTAAGGTCTCCAGGCTATCGCTCCATTTTATCGACAGTTGGTTTAAATAACCGTTTACATAAGTGTTTTCTACTTTTTCTCTTAGCTCGAAAAACTGTTCTTTACTAGTCAGTTTATCGAAGAAATATATGAATTTTCTATAAGCCATATCTATAATGTAATATTGACCCACATATTTTTGAAATAATTCATATGGCTCGTCTTCTTTTATATTATCTTTAATCTTTTTCCATGAATCTAACAAAACCGAAGACCAGTAAATACAATTATATTCGTTTTCGTATATTCTATACCAATGTTTTGTCCTGCGCTCAAGTATGATATCTTTATATCTGTCAAACTCGCCAGCGTCAGAAATTAAATTTTTGATTAACTTGTCTATTATAGCCTCGTCAAAAATTTTAAATACATCGCTTACCACATAATTATCCATATGCCAGCTATCAATATAATTTTGCAAATTTAATTGTTTCTCTACTTTTATTGAGAGCATATCGAAATAATCCATTGCCTTGGAATTGTTCATAAAATTACTAACGAACACAAAACAATCAGCCTTCTTTGGAGAAACGAACCTTTCCCATTGAGGTGGTATTTTTTCTTCGAGGTTGTAATACAAACCCGTTATTAAGAAAAAAACGCTGAGATGTTCAATTGTTTTCTCCTCTAAAATATAGCCGTAGTATTTCTCTATTAGCATCCAAAAAGCATCAATATCTCCAAATTTATTTATTTCATTAAAATATGTGTTGCCATCTTGAGCATACTCTATTAAAAGAGATTTTACTACTTCGTCAAGGCTAGAATAAGGGAGTTTGCATAAAGCTGACAATATTGCTATATGGACAGATTCTTCATTGGGGTAATCTAAGTTATATGATTTGAGGAGCTTATTTCTTTCTTTGTTGCTAAAAAACTTCCTATAATGTTGAAATACGCTTCTTAAAGCTTCATTTTTTACTCCTAAATTTCTCATGATAACAGTAATTCTATCAGCATAAAATTCTTCATTATATTTTAAAATATCTAATAGCCAGTTTTCTCTAGGACTTGGTTTGCTAAAAGGCGCATATACTAAATAGTTGCTTTCTGTGTCTTGTTTCTCTAAAAGGTACTTTGCATAAAAATAGTTTTTGCCGTCCAATTTTAAAAGTTTAGCAGCTGAGAGCTCTAAACTATCGATCTGATCTTCGAATTCTCCATTATCGTCATACCAAAAGATTATATTTCGCTTTTTCCCTTCAGAAAGCTCTTTATTAAAGTTTTGTTCCAGAATTTTTTTTATTTCATCAAGTTCCAAATCAATCACCTGCTTAAATTTTTGCCAATAAGTTTGCTTTTAATGGTTTCTTCCCTTGCCCTTGTGGTATCTCTATGCCTTGAAACCTAGCATAATTTGCAACTACTCCGTCATCCAGGTCTATTTTTATCCTTTGATTTGCCACATGAGCAATCGCTTGATCATATTCAAAACACTCTCGTATCTGCTTTTGTATTCTTTCTTTTGCTTTTTTTGCATTATTTTTTTCTCGCTGGGATAAATTTGAATTTATAATTACATCAAGTCTTTTTATCTCATCTTCATATTTTCTCTGAAGTTTATGAAGATAGTCAATTCTAACTCGGGCTACGGTATTTTCATCATATCTGTGCATATATATAAGAGCTTTGAACCCATCCTGCTTCCCTGAATCAAATAACCAGTATATTGGCCTTTGTTTATATGTCTGAACATGGTCTTTATAAAAATCCTTTAAGAAATAACGGCGAAGTGTTTGACGAGAGGTTTCGATCTCTCTTTTCCCTATGCTTTCGGCTATATAGTCTAGATTTTCTTCTAATTTTTCTTCTCCAAAAGTCACCTTTAAAAACTCAATAAATCTTGCAACTATGTCATTTTCAAAATACTCTTCATCGTTTATAGGAATAATGTTGTCGCTTTCCGGGATAAAAGTAGCGTCAACCCAAGTATCTTCCAATATATTGTTATTGTCATCCTTGACTAATTTACGGACTTTCCATTGCCCGTTTTCTATCTTCCACTTATCGCTCCACTCTCCTCCTGCATACACCAATCCTTCCACATCAGGAGAATACCTTCCGAACATACAACCTACCGCATATAAGATAAATGACTTAATGTCCCGCTCCCTGTTGGCTTTGCTTACCGTCACATCTTTTTCATCTACTTCAGGAGTAAGCTCATCTTCAAGACCATAGATCTTGATAAATATTCGGTTTAACTCCTCTTCATTTGCCTTAAGTTGGTAAAATTGTCTCTCCGCAAACTCCGCCCAATTGTTAAAGGCTTTCTCTATGGTATTTGCATCGCCTTTGTGTGTGAGTATGGGATGTTTTTTAAAGTCCCATGAAGTTTCAAAGGAGTCCCAGTCGGTTTTGGAGATGGAGATGTTTTGTTGAACAAGTTTATTTATTAATTCTTTATGTGTGTAATCTTTAATTATTGGAAGTTTTCTTAATGGCCCTTGATTAAAATCTAATGTTGGAGCTAATATTTTCAACAAAATTTCACAAATAATGGAATTAAAATATGCCAACAAAAGCGGCTCGTCTTGCTCACTGCAAATAAAGCACATTGGGCCCTTAGAATCAAATAAGTGCCCTTCTTTGCAAAATCTCATTGACAATTTTCCTGATGATAAGGCTGACCATGTTAATCCTCTTCTAAAATAATAGTTTTCGTTCCTGATTACAGATTTTTCGAAGTTTCTTATTTCGGCTCCATTATTCTCCCAGTTAACTACAAATTCATTATTTCCATACCATTTTCGAAACTCTCCACCCTTATTGTATGGAAACCATTTTAACTTGCTTTTTGCTGCCTGTTTGCAATCTTTAAATCCAAATCCTATCTTTGCACATGACACTTCAAACCAGAGTCTTAAAAATCTGTTATTATCTGAAGTAGCCATTCCTTGGCGTGGTTCGGCAATCCTCCCTAAGGGAATACTCTCATTAAAAACTTCTCTTATTCTTTCACTCACCCAGTATGCAATCGGACTGCCTGGAATCTTGTTAAAGTTTGATGCATTAGTTATAAATCTATCTTTATTATTTCCTTTGATGATTCCTATTGTTCTTTGTTCTTTTAATTCGGAAGTTTTATAGTCAACTAATCTAAAATAAGTCCCTTCATATTCACTAAGAAATATTTTTCTACTCACAAAAGCCGTGCTTTGTACTACTTCTCCACCTATTTCTTCAAATGCTCTTGGGCCTAAATGCAACATATTATATATTGTTGTATGTTTGATAAACTTTTTTCTTAGATTCTCAAAACTTGATAAAAACATCCATGACTGCTGATTTATCATTCCCATAAAACCGTATTGCTTCAAATAATTTATTCCGGCTTCCATAAAAACTGCAAATAAATCATTCTTTGAATCTTTGTAGTGCTCATCAATATACTTCTTTAAGTTCTCATTCATTCCTTTTCGCCCCATATAAGGCGGGTTGGTGACTACTACATCATATTTGCCGCTCATTATCTTGGCCTGCTTTATGAGGGGAGGGAGTTTTTCAAGTAGGATTTGTTTATGTCTAAATTCAAATGCGTCGCCGGGATGATTTTGCCGAATTTCCTTTAATCGGTTTTCTAGCTTATCAAAATCAAGCTTTTTTACTTCCAAGATTGAACCATACTCTTTAGCATCGTGAAATACTTGTATAAGGTATCTTGCCTGAATTTCAAAATCCATATCAGACAAGTCGTCTTTGCCCCTTATCTTTTCATCCAGTTCTGTCTTTGAAATAAATTTTTTTCCGCCAGCAAAGTATGTAATAGTTTCTTCAGGTATTTCATCGCTCTCTTGTATAGAGCACAAATTTATATCTACATTTTCGCGAAATATCCGCCTGTTTTTGCTTCTGGCTTTCATCATCACTGCAAAGTAGGCTAGCTGGCCTGCTCGATCGTCAATATCTAGACCGTAAAGGTTATTTTCCAATATAAGCTTAGGTATCTCCCTTTCAGAGTAACCGGCACTTTTGTAGATATCAAAAAGCACATCAAAGGCATAGACTAAGATATGGCCACTGCCCATAGCAGGATCTAATACTTTTAGATCTTCAGGTTTAATGTTTCTGCTTTCTTCTCTTATTTTTTTAAGTTGCTCTTCTACCTCTAGCTTCTGCTCCGCCTCATCCAGATAGTATTTCCACTTTTTCTTTAGTTCTTCATTGGGATGGCCTTCCAACCACAATCGCCCTAGAGAATTTTCCACCATATATTTTACTATCCATTTTGGAGTAAAAAGCTGGGTTGCGGCAGGAATCTTCTCTTTAGTTATCTTTTGATTTTTCTTTAAACCCGCAAAAACCTCATCTTTCTTTTCTGTAATATAGTATTGATAAAGCCAGCCAATTATTTCTACTTGTTCTTTAAAGTATTCTTCTGGTATGTCTGATACAAGACGGCGTATTATTGAGCCTTCTGACAGCAAATTCTTCGGCAGCAATATTTCAGTATAGTCTCCTATCTTTTCAAAAAGCCCTGGCAAAATATCGTTTAACTTGTTGCACTGTTTAACAAGAAGATATCTGAACAGTTCTTCTGTATCATTTTCATCTTTTAATCTTGAAACTACGTTCTGATTTAAATCAAGATCGACATGTTCAGCATATGTGATAATATCCGGCTCTGTTTTTCCGGGTTCTGTCGATGATATAACCCTAATTCCTTTGGGAAGATAGCCATTTACTTCCATAAACCTTATAGCTATAATGCGGTTAAACCAAGTATAGGCAACCTCTTCGATTACTTGATTGAATCCTTTTTCGCGTATTTTAGCTTCAAGGCTTTTACGCTGGCTTACTTCAAAAGGTTTAAGTTTTTTTCCGTTTATTCTGATATAGTCTTGTGAAACTTCTTCAAGCTTTTTTATTTCATTTTTTGTAATTCCAAGTTCATAGGCTCTTTGAGAAATATCCCCAATTAATTTATTTCTAGCCCATACGGCATAATTTTTGATTAAACTTTTGTCCATATAGAGCCTCCTCTTCTGTGTCTTTCTGCATCTATAAAGCTACTTTTTTTGTTCAAACTAAACTAATTTAATAATCGTATTTTCGTCTAAGCTGTTTTCAAGTTTTTCCTTTATTTCAGTCACTAAATTGTCTATGTCTTTTTTGGATTCAATGATTCTAGTGCCTGGAAGTATACTGGCAAGGCTAACGTTTACAGTCTTCCTAACTTTGTACGGCGCCCCTCCTCCTTCACCACAGAGCGGTCCAAATTGTGTTGGTTCAGTCTTTCTTGATTCAATCTCTTTTTGTATTGTATTGAGGCATCGAATTTTTAGTGTGTCGCTTAATTGTGTTAGGCCGTAAATTTCCGCAAGATTGTTCGAATGTTTCAAGGTATTTAGTAAATCATCGAAGCTATTTTTGAATTCTGCTCCATACTTGTCCTTTAAATCATATAAATCGAGTTGTTCCATAACTTTGCTATAATTTTCTTTTATTGACTTTTCTATAGGTTCGCTTTCTTTCTCCAGTAATTTAACAAGCTCGGTATTAAATTTTTCAATTAGCTCAGGAAGCTTTGGTATGTCACTGTAAGGTTCATCCATATTTAATATGAATTTTATTTCATCTATATATTTCATTAGGATAGGATTTGTTAAATAATTCTTATTTTTTTCATATATTTTTATTTTGTCAAGGGCATTATCGAAGATTTTTCTTTGTCTTCCTTCTTTGTCAAAAAAGTTTTTAATCTCAGGAGAATATTCTGCATAATCCAATAAATCGTCCTCATATTGATATAAAGTATCAAAAAACTCTTTGGCATCATTTATAGGCAATAACTTTTTAAATAATTCCAAGCCCTTTTTTAGTACATCTTCTCCGGGATATGGCGCACTATTGTATTCTTTGAGAAGCTCCTCAATTTTATATACTTCAGTTTCAATAAGCTTATCAAGCTCTTTCATTATACTGTCTTCATCATTTGGAAGAGCCGTTATATTAAAAAGTTGCTGGCATAAGCTTTTTGCAGCCGCTATTTGAAAAGCAGGAACCTTTATTCTTTTTTCTATCACCAATCGTTCAGCATAATCCCGTTTAGTCAGATAATTTACCAGGTTCTTATCTTCGATATTTAAATATTTGCTGTTAAGCTGAAGTTTAATTTCTTGCTCTTTAAAGAGTTTTGCAACAATGCCTTCAATATCTAACTCATTCCAGCCAAATGGAGCTTTTGAAAAATAATTTAATACAGAGCGCATGGTAACAGAAATATTTTTTAATGTATTCCTCTCGATATAATCTGCTACTTCCTCTAAAGCCAATTTATTATCATTTTCTTCAATTAAAGACATTTGGATTTTATCTTGTGTTAGAATATTTTCAATATCTTTAATTGATTCTATGAAATGGTCCACATAAGAAAGCTTATGGTAAATACTTACTACTAATATTTTTAAACCCTCATTTATTCTGTCAATCGGGTCCTTTTCCTTTATATCAAGCTTCTGCGAATTAGCATATATTTCCGCTGATTTCAGGGCTTCTTCTAGGAGTATTCGCACTCTTTCCAGCCCTTTGGCTTCCTCTTTTCTCTTTCTCTCTCTAATATCTTCAATTTCTGGCGTCGATGCGCTCTGTCCTGTTTGGCGGAGAAAAATTTCGATCCTCAATACTTCTTCCATTTCTTCGAGAAAAGTAGTATCTTGTGGAAGTTTTATGATTAAATTGTTTTCTCTTCCCGACATGAGCTTGAGCTCTTGATCGGTCAGCTCCGTTTTTGTCTCATAGTAAGGGGTTATGACTTTTATGCCGATGTCATTAGTTTGATTTCCCCTATAGATATCGTCAACATTCTGATTGAAAGGAAAATTATACCGCTGAGAATACTTGTACTTCTTTTCGGAAAATATATCTTCGAAAATTATTTCAGAGATTTTTCTGATCGTTTCAGACATTTCTATATTTATACTCTTTATTTCCCTGTTGATATCCTGCTCTTCATGAGTGAGAAATATATACTCATCTCCACTACTTTGAACCAGGGTTTGCTCTGTTAAGGATTTTAACGAATCCTCCACTTTTTTTCTTATTTCTAATTTGTCATCATCTATGTTTCTAATCATAAGGGTTGTAAGATTTTCTATATTAGCAGGTATCTCTTTTACATATCTTATCATAAAAAGCACTTTCAACAATTCTACGTCAAAGGGCACTAGTTTTATATTTTCTCCAGCATGATATATTACTGTTTTTATTCCTGAATCCAGAAAGGATTCGATTGTATTATAAAAAGCATAAAATGGTATTATTGCCCCTATTTCTTCCTCCGCAAATTGTATGCAGGATTCTTGAAAAGCGCTTAGCATTGAGCGTTCACCTTCTGATAGGTGTTTTCCTGAGGAACCATGTATGCGGATGGAAGTAAGAACTTCTTGCATTAAGTTGAATTGATAAGGTATGAACGGGTAAACTTCTACAAAGTCTTCCGCATTAGTATATAGCTTCTTTTCAGGTGTATTTGCTGAGAATGTAATTAAATTTTTTATAATTGCACTTTTATTTTCATATAATGCTGTCAATGTGTCTTTACCAGTGTTATTTTTAAGCAGTATTCTCTTTTTTATGACTTCATCTACATTGGCACTGGAAAGTGAAAGTCGAGTATCAAATCTGCCCTGAATTTTGGAGAAGTCATTGAGTCTTGTGCCTTTCATATTTGTCATAGAATCGATATCCTGTTGACTTGTTACTATAACCCAGGCCTTTCCCCCGCATTCGGTTCCCAAATCTTCCACTACAGTCTGTAGATTTAACATAAGATCAGAATCATCACCTATATATTGTCCCATTTCATCTACTAAAAACACTACATGATGATTATTACCTTTGCTTTCAATATATTCCTTAACTCTTCTGGCAAATTTATCAACACTTAAAGTGTAATTGTCTGCTGCTTTGTTGTACCAGTTTCTTGCTGCTTCTATGCTCATCTTTGTTGATTCAGCAAGGGCCTGAACTATTGCATCCTCTTCGTAATAAAAATCCTCTCTGGCATCAACCCATTCCCTGCCGGATATTTTCTTAAAAGTTGTCTTGAATGCATCATAAGTTCCGTCTAAAGCCATCTGTCTTTCCAGTTCAGCTACCCATGGAATAGAACCGCAAAACCCTTGCATATCGTTAAAAACCCTCATAAATACTTTCACAATCGCATCCTTATTTGCTTTTGAATCAGAGTCGCTCTTAGAATCAATATTAAATAAGATAACATCTGTAGGAATTTCTCCGGCAAGTTTCATATCCGCCAGTATCATAGGGTCATGTATCTTATCTTTAAAATATTCAATTGCTTTTTTACCTTCTACCTCTCTATTCTCCAGCAAATATGACAATATTTTCAAAAAATGGGATTTACCGCTGCCAAAGGATCCTGATATCCATACACCCATTTTGTCAGTGTAGCCCACAATACCTTTTTTATATGCTTTGAAAAAATCATCGAAATGTTTTAACAGTTCTCGAGTTACTACATATTCTTCTAATTCCTGATACACGTTTTCATCATCGTTTTGACCGATTTTTATAACGCCTTTGATGTCTCTTGTAATTTCTTTATAAAATGTTTCTTTTATTTTCACCTTACATCCCCCGTTTTGACAATGTTTTAATGTTCATCAGCAAATCTGAAAGCTCTATAATAATTATCGTCATAAATCTCATCAAGCAAAACAAGAGAGCTGCCATTGTAGGTTCCCGGGAAAAACATAACTAAAGGGACTTTATCTATTACAGGATGTAAATTATTCAGCACTGTATGCGAACGTATAATGGGCCATGCTTTGCCTACTCCAGTCAAGAAAATTGTGCTGTTTTCTTCAACTCGATCTTTTATGTATTTGATAATTAAATCATTGCTTGTAGTAAGTCTTAAAGTGTTTTTGATAGCATTTGACACATTCTCGAATCCTTTTTTTCGTTCAATTTCAAAATTTTTTTCAAGATATCCTTTTGAGTCAAGTATGTCCAACATAATTTCGTACAAATCGAATTCTATTATTTTAAATCCATAATTTCCGTTTTTGACTTTATTTTTTATAAAGTGAATATAATCTCTTACTAGCATCTCGTATTGAGGCTCATAATCAAAAATATAGTATCCTATCTCATTTCCAAGACCCTTATTTTCTCTAAAAGACTTTTTGGTTATTGTGGGTAGTATTTTGTCGAGTCTCTCCCTTATCGGCGCCATAATGCGCCTCCTTTCCATGTTAATGCTCAATCAATTTTGCCTAATAAAATATTTATATAGAGTTTATCTCCGATTTCTTTAATATGTTCTGTAACTGAAGATTCTACAATAGGTTCTACTATCTTCATCTTTTTCCCTTCACGTTTGCAAAGGCCGGATTCATTTAATGTCCTTGAGATGACCTGTTTAAGTTTGTAAAAAGTGTAATCTGCCCATAACGATACATTAGGGCTTTGCTCCTTTTTTCTGTCAAAAAACATATTAAAATCTTTGTCTAAAATGAGTTTATCTCCAAACATGATTTTGTCCTTATACACTTCATTCATAAATTCAAAAAACAGCCTATCTGTTTTCATTATTGAATAAATTACTATAACCTTGCTTGTCTGTACATCAGAGCTTACCAATTTTTCTATTAAGTATGTATCTAAAACAGACAGCCTTTTTGTAACAGCTGATGCAATTTCGGATTTTCTTGCTGTAGTATTTACTTGAAATATATTATCATCAAGTGACTTATCCCGAATTTGCTGCTTGTCATATCCTTGTAAAACAAGCCTTCCAGCTTTTTTCATTTCAACATACAAAAAGGATTGTGATTTAATTCTTGTGCTATACTTCCATTTATTTTCCATTATTTTACCTCATTTCGGGCCACTTTTTGACTGCTTAATGACATTATAGCATAAATATATTAAGTAGCATAAATGTATTTATAGGTATATAGGATTATATGTAAATAAGTATTTTAAAAAACTGATATTTCACATGCTTTACGTTGATTGCTTCTGCTGGTTTATACACATTTTGGTTAATATTGGGCTTGCCGGACGTGCAAAAAAAATACCTCTGGAACATTCCAGAGGTATTTTTATATAGTTACTTATCAATATTGCATGAGCCGTCCCGCAGTCTTGCTCCACCGTTTCCCATGCCGCCTGCGCCATTTTGATTTCTGCCTGTGGCGTTTCCGCCATTTGTTCCGCCACTGCCGAGACCCTGTCCTTTAAATCCGAAGCTTGCGCCAAAATTGCGTCCAAGTCGCGCGCCGCCTGTGCCATCGCAATTCTTTTGATTTTCTTCAATCCTTGCAATTATTTCGTCTGCCTCTTCTTGGGAAATTTTTCCCTCCGCTACTTGTTCTGCTAATATTTCTTTCTTCATTTCTAGCATTTCTGATTTAAATTCATCCAGCTTACCTGCCTCTGATGCTATTGCGCCGTATGCTTTGTTTGAATTAATTCTTTCTTCCACAACACTCTCAACCGTGCGTCCGGTTATGCCTGCAACTGCTTGCGCAGGTGTATCATAATTCGATGCTGCAAATGCGGTCAAAGATGTTGCTCCTACTAACAAAACTACTGCTCCCACTATAAATATTTTTCTTAAGCTTTTCATTTCATTACCCCCAATTTTTTTATTTGTAGAATGTCTTCTACTGTGATTTAAATATATAAGATATATATGGCAAAACAATGTCATTTTTTAAATATTTTAGGGGCATTTAAAGCTCATAGTTGTGTCATTACAAGCATTTCTAATCCCTTGGTAATTTGCATATAAACTTTGCTCCACCATCCGGATTGTTTTCAGCTGTAAGCATTATATTGTGTCGTTCTGCAATCTGTTTTGCAATAGCAAGTCCAAGGCCTGTGCCGGATTTATTTTCTTGTCCATGGGTCTTAAAAAAGCGGTCGAAGATATACGGAAGATCGGCATCATCTATACCGGGCCCATTATCTCGAATCGAGACCTCGTTTTTCGTAGCTAAAATTTCAATCGTGCTATTATTAGGCGAAAACTTTATGGCATTATCTATAAGAATCAGGAACATTTGTCTGAGTCTGCCGTAATCTCCTTGAATATTAATCGTATCATCTTCAAATTTTGTTTTTATTTCTATGTTTTTCTTATTTGCAAGCTGAGTAGCGCTTCTTGTTACGTCTGATATCACATCGTTAATACTAATAGTGCTCTTATCTATTGCAAATTCAGCATTTTGCAGCTTAGATAAATCAAGCAAGTCGCTTACAAGACGCTCCAGAAATTTTGCTTCGTTAATCATTTGAATCTGATATTCTTCAACTTTATCCGGATCTGTGACCACTTTATCATGTAAAGCCTCCAGCGAACCTCGAATAACAGTTATCGGAGTTCTGAGCTCATGAGAAATGTTTGCCACAAATTCACGGCGCAATTTTTCAAGCTTGCTGCTTTCTTTGCTTGCTTCATCTAAACGAACCGCCAACGAGTCTATGGTATTAGCCAGTTCCCCTATCTCATCATTTTGATTTATATTACACTTTGCGGCATAGTCGCCGGCGGATAATTGCAATGCCACTTCTTTCATTTTGTTTAATGGCTTAGTAAACGAGTAAGAGAAAAAAAGCGATAGCACTGATGTAATGGCAAGAGCTAAAAGCATACTTGTTATGAGAATGGAAAGCCCTTTATTTACTGCTGATTTCGTTCCTTCTATGGGCGAATGGAGCAGGACTGCGCCAATAATTTCACCGCTTTCATTTTTTATAGGTGTACCGACCGTTAGAGTAGGCTGTGCCAAAGTCTCGCTGAAGCCCTCGCTAAATGCTGTTTCCCCTTGCAGAACTTGCATAATAAGTTCTTCTGCGTTCGGCGGCAGTCCAGATAAGTTATATTTGCCGCTCATCATTCCCGGTCCTTTGCCGGCGGTAGTAAGTTCCATATTTTTGTCTAATATCCAAACATCGGTATCTGCAACATCCACAATAAAACGAAGATATGCACCGTAGCCGCCCATGCCTCTTGACAAATTGCGATTTTCTTCTGTTGATAATATATTTGATAGGGACATGGCATATTTAAGAAGTTCATTTTTGTGAATTTCTATTGTATAGTTCCTAAAAAGATAAAAAAACATACTTCCGATTATTATTGAAAACGTCAATAAAGCTATGGCAAAATATACACTAAGCTTTATAGCAATTTTATTTTTTCTCATTTGATTTTACCTCAAATTTATATCCTACACCCCATATTGTTTTTATGTCCCAGGAAGGATGATCGTGTTCTTCCAGTTTCGCTCGTAATCTTTTAATATGACTGTCGACCGTCCTGGTATCACCGAAATAATCCTGCCCCCATACTATATCCAGCAAGTTTTCCCGAGTAAATACCTTATTTGAAGTAGCAAGAGTCCACAAAATTTCAATTTCCTTTTTGGTTAAAGAAATCTTTTTATTATCAATTGTAACTGAGTAATCGTCAAGAGAAATAGTCAGATTGTCATAAGTAAAAACCTGAGGCTTTGTATCTTCCCGTACAATGCGTCTCATTACAGCCCTAATTCTTGCCATAACTTCTCCCGGAGAAAACGGCTTTACAATATAATCATCTGCGCCAATTTCAAGTCCCATAATTCGTTCAAAATCCTCTCCGCGAGCCGTAATCATGATAATAGGCACATTTGATGTTCGGCGAATCTCTCGGACTACTGTAAATCCATCTTTTTTAGGCATCATCACATCCAGTAAGATTATATCAGGGTTTTCTTTATTAAATAACTCTATTGCCTGTTCCCCATCTAAGGCAATTATTGTATTGTAACCTTCTTTTTTTGCATATTCCTCTAATATTGAGGTTATCTGTTTATTATCATCTACTATTAGTAATTTTTGCATGGCAGCACCTCCTGTTAATATTATACCAGTCTAGTCACAATTTTAGCAAAACATTCCGACTGCATAGGAGTTATTTTTCGCGCAGGCCAATACAAAAATAAAACCCCATCTAAAGGTTCTTCTCTAATACTTCAAGTATGTCTTTAGCTGTAGGAGGACATCCCGGCACGTTTTGCGTAAAGCCTCTAGTGCAGTTTCCAACTCCTATACCTTCACCTTTTTCCCCTTTATAACCTTGACCTATAAAAACTTTTGTCTTAAGCTTTCTTAAAACGCCTTTTTCGTCAAGCCTTGCAAGAGCATGAATTAAGCTGCCGTAGCATGCAGAGCAGGCATCTTTTTCATTAACATATTTGGACAATTTTTCAATTTCACGGGAATAAGGTATTTTCTTGGTGTTATTATTTTCGTTTAATTCATTTACCTGTTCCTTTGAAGATATGCACCTTCCTACCCCTATGCCCTCCGCTATTTTTATATACGGTATTTCATTTTCGTCATAGCCCATTAAATTCGCCACATATGAATCCACTAAAACCGGATCGAACCCTAAGATAATTCTATCCATTTGAACAGGATTACCGCCTTCTTCAAAGTTCAAGTCTCCTATCAGTCCATCTACTATTATCAAATCAGTCCTCAGGACCTTATTTAAATATGCGATGGGTTTATGCAGCCCCATAGTGTGAAATCTTCTCTTTTCCGAATTTGGAATACAACCCTTCAAATTTTTTAAAGCACAGGTCATCTTGGTCTGGCAGTGTCCTTTAAGAACCGGCATGTTTATCAAGTAATCCACTTCCAATGCTTTTTCGCATACGTTTATCTGCATACCATTTGCGTCGCAAGTCCTGTACTTGTCCTTTTGCAAGTCGATTAAGGGAATATGATATTTTTCGGCAATTTTTGTATATCCGCATACTTCAAAAGCTCTTGAAGTTTTATCTCCAACCCAGGAGCCTTCCATAATAAGGATGTTGTTAAAACCTTTTGACTTTAAGTATTCAATTGTCCCCTCTACAAGTTCCGGCGATGTGGTAGCTCCGGAGGCAGAAGGTTTTGCTACCACTAGGTTAGGTTTTATGCCTATAAGTGCATCTCTTTTGATGTCATTTTTGATTTTAAGTTTTGAAAGGGCATCAAAAATCATTTCCTTTGGCTTGTTGCCGTATATCACATAGATTTTATCTTTTAGCATATTTTGCATTGTCCCACCTTCCTGTTGTGATTTTTAATATTTATTTTACCATATTAGAGGTTGCAGCCATAATTTTGCGGTATAAAAGGCCTACTCCTCTATTATAATTAGTGTAGGGGCAGACATAAATGATTAATTTACAAAAGATATATGATACTATAAAAATATGAATCTTTTATGCAAAGGAGGTTTTGTTTTGACCGAGGCAGAGAAAATAAAGGCCTTTATAAAAGAAAATATTGAAAGGTATAAATTTAGCGGAGTCGTCATCGGAATTAGTGGCGGAATTGATTCGGCAGTAGTGGGAAAACTGCTGGTAGATGCAATCGGCAATGACAAAGTGTTCGGGTTGATTCTGCCGGAAAGGGATTCGGCAAAAGAAACCGTAAAAGATGCAAAATTGGTTTGCGAGTTTTTAAAAATAAATTATAAGATAAAAAATATCAGCAGGATACTCAGAAGCATGGGCGTGTATTCTCTTAAGCCCCCTGCCTTGATATTTCCCAGATCTGTTCAGGAAAGATACGCCCAAAATGTTTGGCTGGCAGAGGACAAGCCCTACATCCAAGATTTGCAAAACCGAGGAAACAAGAGTTTTAGAGAAAGTCTTGCTTATTACAGAGCAAAACCCAGGATAAGATCAGTCATTTTTTATTTTTATGCCGAGCAATTAGGTTATGCTGTAGCAGGATGTACAAATAAGACAGAGGCCCTGACAGGATTTTATGTTAAATGGGGAGATGAGATTTGCGATATCGAACCTATTAGTCATCTTTATAAAACTCAGGTTTACGAACTTGCTGAAATACTGAAAATTCCTCAAAAAATCATCAACAAAAAGCCCAGCCCCGACATTGCCCCCGGAATCACTGATGAATTTGCCCTTGGAATTAGTTATGAAGAAATCGACAGGATATTAATTAAGATCGAGAAAGGAGAAGACCTTTCTGGAGAAAAACAGGAAAGTATTGGGAAGATTAAAGAGGTCCTGGCAAACAAAAAACTCCGGGAAATAAAGTGCCTTCACCTATAAAATATGCTTCCCTTGCCGGAAGTCTTATTTCCGGTTTAAAGGAAGCATTCTTTCTATTTGCTAGACTTTTTTCTTTTTTAGGAGTTTTAGTCTAAAGAAATCTTCTCTATCCTTTTCTTCTAGGACATCTGATATCATTTTTACTAGATATTCGTATCTTGGAATTTGAATATTCTGCAGGGCATTAGCTCTTTTTTGCGTTTTTTTGATTTCAACTGCCAGCTTATAAACTGAATCTTCTACCTCTGCCAGTTCATATATTAAATAAATTACATCATGGAATTTCTGCAGGGCGACATCAAGTGCGGTATTTGTGTGATAAAAGCTATAGTAATGATCAACATCTTTCTTCTCATATTTTACCATGGGAATTTCCACACCCATTACGCTGTGGTTTAAGATAGTGATTTCGTCGGCAAGGGGAATTGATTTTGCCACCTGATAAACTTCGCTAATTCCTAATGTAACATTAGCTAAAATTAATGCCTCATAAGCTTCTTTAAAGGTTTTGCCTATGCTGTCTTGAAGTTTTTCAGCCCTATCCATAAATCCCATCATTTCTCTTATAAGCACGTTTCTTTTTTTATCCAGCAATTCATAACCTTTTTTGGAAAAGTCGAGGGCTGCCTCAGAATCCATTAAATTGGCTTTAGTTGGTGCAATATTTTCTTGCACGAAAATCACTTCCTAAGATATTTTTGCACAAGGGCCGGATCTATTCTGTTAAGCTCTTGTTCAGGCAAAATCTTAAGTAAATCCCACATGAGATCCAGCGTATAAATAATATCTCTATTTTCTTCGAAGCTTTGTTTTGCAAAAACTTCCTCAAAATTCTTTCCAAATTCCATATACTTTGTATCAGTTTCCGAAAGTTCATCTTCACCTATAACCTGTGCCAGCGCTCTTATCTCTTGGACATTCGAATAAGCGGAGAAAACCTGGTTTGCTACATCCGGATGATCTTCTCTGGTATACTCTGCGCCTATGCCGTCTTTCATTAAACGAGAAAGGGATGGCAGCACATCGATAGGGGGATATATACCCATTTGGTATAGTGATCTGCTCAAAACTATCTGGCCTTCAGTAATATAGCCGGTAAGGTCAGGCACCGGATGGGTAATATCGTCATTGGGCATTGTAAGTATAGGTATCTGGGTTATACTGCCCTTTGCGCCCTTTAACATTCCTGCTCTTTCGTAAAGGCTGGCCAAATCTGAATAGAGATAGCCGGGATAGCCTTTCCTGGAAGGCACTTCTTCGCGAGCAGAGGATATTTCCCTTAGAGCTTCACAATAACTTGTCATGTCTGTCAATATAACCAGCACATGCATATCACACTCAAAAGCAAGATACTCTGCAGCAGTAAGTGCGCATCTCGGCGTCAAGATACGTTCAACCACAGGATCGTCCGCCAAGTTTACATACATAACAACTCTGTCCATAACCCCGGCTTCTTCGAAAACCTTGCTGAAATAATTAGCTTCATCATGCTTTATACCCATGGCTGCAAATACGACGGCAAATTTTCCGGCTTCTTCTCCGCTGATTTTAGCCTGTCGAACTATCTGAGCCGCAAGCTGATTGTGAGGAAGACCGTCTCCTGAAAAGATAGGAAGTTTTTGCCCTCTTATAAGGGTTATAAGGCCGTCGATTGCAGATATGCCGGTTTGTATATAATTTCTGGGATATAGCCGCGCCACCGGATTCATCGGTCTGCCGTTTATATTATAATACTTATCGGAATAAATTTCGCCCGCTCCATCTGCAGGTTCCGCTATCCCGTTAAATCTTCTGCCCAATATTTCTCTTGATAAAGGTATCTCCATTGGCTTGCCGCTAAATACAACGCCTACATCATTTAAGGAAATTCCTGATATCCCTTGAAATACCTGAATTATTACTTTGTCTTTATTTATCTGAACAACTTTGCCTGTTCTGCGTTCATGATTTGGCATTTCCACTTCTACAAGCTCATCATAAACGGCACCTTCTACGTTGCTCATAACCACTAAAGGCCCCTCAGCTTTATCCAGTTTTCTGTATTTAACCTTCATTGGCGGCACCTTCTTTATACATGCTTTCCAAGCTGTCGTAATGATTGTCTATTCTTTTGCTAAGTTCATCAAAGATCTCAGGCTTGTCGTCCGAGATATTGTACTTCATCATTATAATATCGGAAAATAACGTCTCTTCTTTTACCTTAGACAATGGTATACCCTTTTTTATGCAAGCAGAAGCCCGATCATATAACTTGTCGATTATCTTCAGCATTTTATATTGTCTCGAAAGAGGAGCATACGCATCTTGAGGGTGGTAAGCATTTTGCTGCAAGTATCCTGATTTTATAATTTTTGCTATTTCAAGGATTATTCGCTGCTCATCAGGAAGCACATCTTCCCCTACCAATTTCACTATATCCATAAGTTTATCTTCTTCTTGAAGAATTCTCATCATCTTTGCTCTTAAATCCACAATATCAGGCGCAACATTTTCCTTAAACCAATCCTCCAGCATTGGAATATAGCCGCTGTAAGAAGAAATCCAGTTTATTGAGGGAAAATGCCTTGCATGAGCAAGTTCTCTGTCCAGAGCTAAAAAAGCGCCTACTATTCGCTTTGTAGACTGAGTAACAGGCTCGGAAAAATCGCCGCCTGCCGGTGAAACTGCGCCTATGATAGTCACCGAACCTTCTGTTCCGTTCAAGTTTTTAACATACCCGGCCCTTTCATAAAAAGCAGCAAGCCGTGAGGCAAGATATGCAGGGTAACCTTCTTCGGCCGGCATTTCTTCAAGTCTTCCGGCAATTTCCCTAAGCGCTTCCGCCCACCTAGACGTGGAGTCGGCCATTATAGCCACACTGTATCCCATGTCTCTGAAATATTCAGCAATAGTAATTCCCGTATAAATCGATGCTTCTCGAGCTGCCACAGGCATGTTCGATGTGTTTGCTATGAGAACTGTCCTATCCATCAAAGGATTGCCGGTTCTAGGGTCGCGCAGTTTAGGAAAGTCTTCCAGAACTTCGGTCATTTCGTTGCCGCGCTCTCCGCAGCCTACATATACTATGATGTCAGCATCGCTCCATTTTGCAAGCTGATGCTGTGTTATAGTTTTTCCTGTGCCAAATCCTCCGGGAATAGCTGCCGTTCCGCCCTTTGCTATGGGAAAGAATATATCTATTACTCTTTGACCGGTAACCAAAAGCTTTTCTATGGGCATACGCATTTTTACAGGCCTTGGAACTCGCACAGGCCACTCTTGCTCCATTTTAAGCTCATGTTTTTTGCCCAAGGAATCTTCTAATACTGCAAGTGTATCGCAAATAGTATATTCTCCGCTATCTGCAGCGCTTACAACTTTGCCTTCTATGCCTGGCGGAACCATGATTTTATGGGTTACCATGGAGGTTTCCTGCACTGTAGCAAATATGTCGTCAGATTTAAGGACATCGCCGACTTTAGCCAAAATATCGGCATGCCATAGTTTCTTCTCATCTATTGATAAAAGGCCAATACCTTCAGGTATGAATTTAAGGCCGGAGCTATATATCTCGGAAAGAGGCCTTTCAATTCCGTCAAAGATGTTTCCTATGATACCGGGTCCCAGCTTCAATGAGAGCGGGCTGCCTGTGCCGATTATTTTTTCATTTGTCTTAAGGCCCGATGTTTCTTCATATACCTGAACCGTTCCTATATCTTTTTCAAGAGAAATAACTTCGCCGATAAGTTTTTTCTCACCTACCATGACCATCTCTCTTACCGAAAAGTCTTCCATGTTATTGGCTTTGACAACAGGACCGTTAATATAAATTATATTACCTTGATTCGACATTCTGCCACCCCTCGCCAAGCCTTGAAGACAGGATTTCACCTGCTAGTTTGCGGCTTTCTTCTATTATGGTATCAATTGTAAAATCTACTTCAAGACTATCATCTGAAGTCTTCGCAAAAACGCCGCCGCTTATGCTCTTTGCTTCTTCGATCTTAAAGTTGTCTTCACTTCTTGATAATTTTATAGTATTTAAAATCATATCCTTATGTCTTTCGATGTCATTTGGACTAAAACTAAAAATTACAAACTGATCATTTGAAAACTTGCTGTTAACTTTTTTAATAGCTTCTTGCAGAAATTTGGTATATTCCTCTGTTTCGGCAAAGGATAAAGCTTCCTTTTTTACCTCGTCTATTATTCTTTCAACAAACTTACGTCTTTGTTTTAGCACCGCAAGATGCATATCTGATTTTGCCTTTGAAATCATCTGCTGTTTTTTTACTGTAGCGTTTCTTGTTGCGTTATCAACTGAATTCTTTATTTTTTGCTCATAGTCTCTTATGATCTCCGATTTACGGTTTTCGTAATAACGGGTAAGTTTTTCACGTTTTTCTGCATAATCCTGCTCTATTCTCTCTATGAGCACCTTTGTAAAAAGCGCTATTTTATCTTCAATGGTAGTAGCCATGCTGTCACCTCAAATCTTAACTCCTATGGACTCCTTAATATTCCTCGTTAAAAAGTCAGGAGGGCGTCTTGTTCCGTGTCTGTCCGGAATTTCAATTATGATAGGAAGTCCGGAAGAAAGTTTCATTGCATCCAATTCATTTTTTACCTTTTCTGCCGCAAGTTCTGTTATGATCACTATTCCTATATCATCACTTGCTCTTGCCTTTTTTAATTCATTTAGGATTTCTTCTCTCTCATGTACCACTACGCCCTCTACTCCGGCAAGTCTCATTCCTGCCAGTGTAGTATGGTTGTCACTTATCAAGAAACATTTCATTCGTATCCCTCTACAATCTTCCGAGAATCATTATGGACACAATCAAGCCGTAAATTGCGATACCTTCTGCAAGACCTACGAATATCAAAGTTTTACCCAAAACATTCGGATCTTCGGAAACTGCTCCTAATGCCGAAGAACCAACTGCACCTACAGCATAGCCTGCGCCTAGGGTAGCAAGACCTGTTGCAAGAGCCGCTGCGATAAATCCCAAACCAGATGAAGAATCAGCTGCAGATGCCGCACTGGCAAAGCTTGGTATCATAAAAAACAGGAAAGTCGCGATTAGACCGGCATAAACTGCTGTGCTGTATTTGCTGAGCTTTTTGAAACGTTTTGCCCTTACTTCATCTTTCATAAAATAAATAACAAACCCTGTTGTCAAAGTTATTAATGATATAGCCATTGCAATAAATAATATAATATACATATTAGCTCCTCCTCAAAACTTATAAAGTTAATATAGAATTTAGTTTTCTACACGCCGGCATTAATACTCTCAAGTTTTTTAGGCACAAATGACACTCGTTTCACCCTGACAGGCTTATACTCGATACCGTCACCTCGGAAATACTTAGTAAAGAGTTCATAGTATTCTAGCCTGAGGGCCTGTATAAATACTATTAGCCCTTCTAGACCAATTATAACTATGTTGCCTATAACCAGCATCACTATGTTGCCTACTTTAGAACCCATCATCTCCCCCATCGTTGCAAAAGCCATGTAAAGGCCTACATGGTTTAAGGCAAAAGCTCCTACTCTTATAAATGATATGGTATTTGACATCATTGAAAGCAATGTTTCTATAACACCAAAGCCTTCTTCAATATAATAATCGGTAGGGGAACTGTTATATAGTTTGCCTGTATGCATAATGGTGTTCGCTAAAGGCTGCTTTAGCACCATTAAAACCAAAAAAACTATAAGTGCATAGACCAATATTGGCGAGATTCCACTTTTTGCAATAACTGATGATGTAACCAAATACAGCACTGTTAGGTAAAATGCCAGCCCAACTACGCCGTTTCTTCCAAAGACACCTTCTTCTACATTGCTTTCAAGATATGAATTCATGATATTGTAAATATAGCCTACTATGGTTAGGACAACGCCTAAAACGATGGCTGCCACCAGCATATAATTTATATTCGCCATCGGCCTTATAACAAGAGGCTGGATAATTTCTTCAGAACCAAAGACGCTTCCATAGAAAAAGCCGAATATCGTCGACGCAAAGCCCATTCTACTTAACACACCGCCTAGGCTGGTTCTTTTTAGTGCGATTTCCATAAAAAGTCCTGCGCTAAAGAGTATAAGGCCTTGTCCTACATCTCCAAACATCGCTCCAAAAAGCAGCATATACGTTATGCTAAAAAAAGCTGTAGGATCTATTTCATCATAAGCAGGTGTGCCATACATCTTTACTAAGGCTTCAAAAGGCCTGAAAATTTTAAGGTTGCTGAGCTTAGTAGGGGGTGTAATGATTGAATCTCCCGTTTTCACATCGTCTATCAGTAGGATAATTCTATCGCCAAACTGCTGTTTGAGGCTGTCTGTTAATTTGGATACCCGGCTTATGGGTACAAAACCAAACATGAAAAATAAGTCTTCGCCTACTGCAACATCAGACTTGACCTCTTCAATTTTCTTTTCCATTTCCAGCCTCGAAAAGCCCTTTTCGACTTCTTCTGCAAAGTCTATTTTAAACTTTTGAAGCGATTCTTTCAGTAATTCAACTGCTTTTTGGTCTTCTTCTATGCTTGCAGTAAGTTCTTCTATAATATTTTCTGCGGTTCCGCCCTTGTCAGGAGGCAGCGGTAAAACGCTATAATTTAATGAACTGAATATTTTTTCTACAGTCTCTTCTAGGATAATAGGAGTTATAATTGCTGCAACAACATCCTTGCCTTCTGTTGCCACTTTCAGGATTACAGCGGGTATGTTTTCATAGTTCTTTTTTACTCTTACATAGTCATCTCGCGAAAACTTCAGAAGCCGAAATGTCAAGTACTTCATTCCGGAAAGTCTTGATATATCCAAGCTGTATTGTCTCAAATATTTCAGGCTTTCTATATATGTCTGCTTTTGCTCTATTAACTGAAGTTTTTCATTTATTTCATCTGCAGTTTTGCGCACTTCTTTGTAAATATCGGAGAGGCTTTTCATAAATTCCTCATAATCATAATCCTGCCCTAGGTGCTCAAGTTTTACGCGAGGCGAAAGTTCAAAGAGGCTTGCTAGTGCTGCAATCATTTGCTCGTCCTGGGTAAAATCACGTTTAGAAGTATATGGCTTTAGAAAGGGAAGTTCTTCCAAAGCCTTTATGTTTTTTTCAGTAGGGGGCAGAAAGAAATCGCTGGAATTTACCCGGGCAAGAGCATTTATCATGTGCATGCTTTCATCTACCAAAACAAGTCGTAAAAGGCGGTTTAATATAGAATTTTCCCCGATTATGCCAACGATTTTCATCTTTTCAACTGCCATAAAATCATCTCCCGCAACTTATATAGCCTTAATTAGAAATTTATTTATTTGGTCAGGCTGCATATTGTATCTGATGCTTTCCATTATAGAAATGATATCCCGAATTTCAAATTCAAAAGAGTATATATAGTTAATTGTCTGCATTATACTCATTGAATATTCACGGGCAAGTTTTTTGAGTTTATAGTATATATATCTATTTATGCGCCTTTCCATATAAATGTCTCTTGACATTTCCTCTTTTTTAAATAAAAACCCGTATCCCGCATCTTGCGCCATGGCATAAAGCTCGTCAAGAGTTTTAGTGTAGCACATTGATCTTCTTTTAGTAAAATTCAGCTTGTCTCCAAAATTAATTGTATAATTCAAGAGTTCCTCAGGAGAAATGTTGTAGAACTTTTTGCCCCGATATATCCACTGAATATTGTAAAGGTCCGCTACCATGCCTTCCCATTTTTTAAGAATTATGCTGTCTTCTTTTGAAACATTTTTCATTTTATTTTCTAGGATTCTAAAATATCCTGCATCAAGAAGCATTTCAAATCTAAACAAGTTTTCGGTTTTCGTCCTAAGCAAAGGCTTAAGTATATCGAAGAAATCGGAACCTTCTGTAGCATAAATAAGTTCTTCGACAGTTTTTGCCTTCAAAAACTTTTCGGGCTCAATTTTGCTGTATTTGCCTAAAAAGGAAAGAGGCCTTTCTGTTATGTCAAACTTTTCGTTGTTGAAGATTTCTCTGGCCAACACTTTCAAGTCTTCAATTTCATATTTGAGATAAAATGAAGAAATAAATTTTTTGTAGTCGTAGCGAAAATAATGCAGCAGTTTGTCCATATTTATTATCATATTGCGTTTTAATATATCTTCAATATATCTGCGGCTAAGTTTGTCAGCAGGCAAGTCTTTTAAAAACTGGCCATAAAATGTGCTGTCTCGCAAATAAAAAGCAATTTCAGGAACAGATTTTTTCTCAAGCAAAGTTTCGTAATCACTTTCCGTAAGAAACTTTCCCTCCATTGCTCTGATTTTAGTATTTACTGCTGCGTAAATTGCTATTTTATCCATAGCGTTCACTCTCTATGTCGAAAATCCGTTTTAATATCTCTGCTACCAGTTCTTCATGGATATTCTGAAATTCCTGTTCCATGTAGCTTACGACTTCTTTTGATTTTTTATTAAGATTATCGACTTCTTCTTGGGCTTCTTGCATTATTTTCCTAACAACTGCATTTGTTTCTTCTTCCAGTCTCTTTGATAAATCTTCAACTATCTTCTGTTCTTCTGCCTTGTAGCGCTGTTCTAATTCTGCCAATTGTTTTTCTCGGGCGGCACTGATCTCTTGTATCTTGTCGTCCAATTCGATGAACTTTTTTATTACATCTTGTTCCTGCAAAGTATCACCTTCTTAAAAGGTTTTAAAATAACTAACTATGTGTTTATCTTTCACAAATTAGATATATCTTGTAGTTTATTACTCTTAATATGTAAAAGCAATTGTCAATTAATTACAAATCACCTTGAATCAAGACAATTAATTAAAAAGAACCCAATAACGCCAGTCATGCTCTAACAACCTTTTAATTACTGCAAATTGCTAAAAATAGCCCCCTTCGCCCAAAGACAGAGTCTGTCTTTGGTTCAAAGGGAGCGTGTTTAGATTTGCAAAATATGTTTAGGTTTTTATTTAGGATTTTGCCGTGTGTGTAGAAGCTACAAACTAAATAGTTCTTGCCACTTCATACGCATCCCATATAGCATACATTATATTGCGTGCTCTATTGGCATCTCCTATAGTATAAACTTTAGGCAGCTTGCCTGATATTTCATTATATAGGCACTTATTTGGCTTTAAACCTACTGATATAACTACCGTATCGGCCGGGATAGTGGTTCTCTTGAAGTTATTATCTATAACTTCCACTGCTCCGTCTTTTACTTCAAGGAGGCTGTTGTTTAAGACTGTCTTTATATTGTGAAGTTTTATCATATCGAGCACCATTGTCCTATTCATGTGAGGCACAGGAAGACCTGCCGACATCAGTTCAGGAAGCATCTCGACAATAGTTACCTCTTTGCCTGCCATCGCAAGACTTAAAGCTGTCTCACATCCGACGAGGCCGCCGCCGACAACTACAACTTTATTGCCTACCGGTTTTTCTTTAAGAAGAGCTTCTGTGGCTGTAACAACATTGTCTTTGTCTATTCCGGGCACATTCGGTTTAATGGGTGTAGAGCCTGTTGCAACTATTACCACATCTGTTGCATTTGCTTTTACAAACTCAGAGTCAACTTCTGTGTTTAGTTTGACATCGATTCCAAGTTTATTCATTTGAGTTTTATACCAATCAAGTAATCTCTCGTTATCCTTTTTAAATTCGTCAACTGATGCTTCTATTAGATGTCCCCCTAATTTGTCGGTTTTCTCATAAAGCGTCACCTTATGTCCTCTTAAGGCAGCTACTCTCGCGGCTTCCATACCGGCTACGCCGCCACCAATAATCATTACATTTTTGGTGCAGCAGGCAGGATAAATGCCATAGTCTACTTCTCTTGCACATGCAGGATTTACTGCGCAGCATAGCGGTTTGCCTTCAAAAGCTCTTCCAAGGCAGCCGTCATGGCAGCCTACGCAGGGACGAATATCTTCCGGTCTGTCTTCCAAAACTTTATTTGGCCATGCAGGATCCGCAAGAAGTGCTCTACCTAAGCAGACCATATCTGCGGCCTTTCCTTCTTCTAGCGTCTTTTCTGCAAGTTCCGGCAAATCCATTCTGCCTGCAACTATTACAGGAACATTTACTACTTTCTTCAATTGTTCCGTAAGCGGCAGATAAAGGCCGTGTTTCTGGTATATCGGGGGATGTGCCCAATACCAGGCATCATATGATCCTGCATCTGCATCAAAGGCATCATATCCGGCTTTTTCCAAAATTGGCGCGATGGTAAGCCCTTCTTCTGTGTCTCTTCCTTTTTCCACAAACTCTTCCCCATCGAGTCCGCCTTGATTCCAACCTTTGATATAACTCTTTATGCTAAATCTTAAACTGACCGGAAAGTCTTGACCATTTACCTTTTTTATAGCCTTGACAATTTCAATAGGTAAAGTAAGTCTCCCCATTACGTCTCCGCCGTATTTATCTGTCCTTCTGTTAAACATTCCAATTGTAAACTGATCAAGTAAGTATCCTTCATGAACAGCATGGATTTCAACACCGTCAAATCCTGCTACTTTTGCTATAGCAGCTGACTCGGCAGCCATTTTAACCAATTTTTCTACTTCTTTTGTCGTAAGTTCCCTGCATGTAACAGAGGGATCCCAGTAATTGGGTATTGCAGATGGCGCAACGGGTTCGCCGACAAGCATTGCAGGAGCCGCAACCCGGCCAAAGCCTATTGCAAGCTGCAGGAATATCTTGGAATCATATGCATGAATTCGTTCCACCATTTCAGATGTTGTATTTATAAAGTGAGCAGGGTCCATTGTTGTGCAAACAATGATTCCGGGATGCATTTTTTCAATTTCATTTTCAATTTTGGTAACGCTTGTAATAATTAGACCGGTTCCACCCTTGGCCCTTTCTATGTAATAATCCTGGGCTCTCTTGGAAAAACCGCCTTTGTCAGTCGCAAGTCCTAATATACCCATTGGAGCCATAGCTATTTTGTTTTTAACTTCTACCTTGCCAATCTTAATTGGCTCAAAAAGTTTCTTATAACCAGACATTAAATGGTCACTTCCTTAATTTTAAATTTTACTTACTATTTATTAAATTCTACATCCGATTGACAAAATCCTGCTTAAGTTAAAAAATTATAAAAAAAATTGGGTTTCGTCTTATTTTTTCGTATCCCGGCGCACATTGATTTTTGCGAATAGTCATGATATATTACTTTATATAAGTTGCACTAATTGCAAGTATATAAACAACATACAACAGTTGAAGGGGCGTGGGCCAATGAAAGTTATTAAGCGAGACGGACGTATACAGGAGTTTGACATCGGCAAGATTCAAGTAACCCTGGAAAACGTATCTGATGAAATATCAAAACCGCTTACGGCATCTGATATTAAAAAACTTCTTACAAGCATTGAAAAAGCAGTTTATTCTCGTAATCAGGAGGAAATCAGGTCATCTGAAATATTCGAAATTGTTATCGAAAAATTAGAAAAGGCAGGTTTTCACGATATAGCAGCTGCTTATAAAAAGGGGAAAGATTAGTTTTTTAAAAGTTTTACATGAATTCAGCAGGAGTGGTATCGCAGAAATTTATTTTTGGTGTCATAGATACTTATTTTGCGCTTACATTACCATAAAAAAGAAATCAGGTAAGAAGAGAATAATCATCTCTATCTTACCTGATTTGTTATTATTGTCATAAAGTTGTTATTGTTATTGCCATCCTTTTATTGCTGTCGTTCTAACTTTTATAGAAAACCTATTTTTATCTTATAAAAGCAAAATATAGTACGAAAGTTACCGCAAGAACATACATCATCCAATGAACTTCTTTTCCTCTCCCTGAAAACAGCATAAGCGCCGCATATGCAATAAAGCCTACCGAAAGACCTAAAGAAATACTGAAGGTAAAGGGCATTAGAACGGCTGTAAGAAAAGCCGGAAATGCTTCATAAAAGTCATCAAATTTAATTTCGTTAAGACTTGTTGCCATAAAAATTCCCACGATAATCAGCGCCGGAGCTGTAGCCGCCGTTGGAACCGCCAGAGCTATAGGCGAAAATATAATACTTGCAATAAAAAGAACCGCCACTGTAACTGCCGTAAGACCAGTCCTGCCGCCAACGCTTACGCCGGCTGCGCTTTCAACATATGTAGTAGTGTTGCTTGTTCCCAGCAAGGAACCTATAACAGTACCTATGGAATCTGCAAATAGGGCCTTGTTTCCTCTTTTAAGGTTGCCGTGTTCATCTATCATACCTGTGCGGCTGGCCACACCTACAAAAGTACCTATTGTGTCAAAAAGATCTGCAAAAAAGAGCGAAAATATAACGGGATACATAGAAAGCTGTAAAGCGCCTTTAATGTCAAGTTTGAGAAGACCTGGCGCTATACTTGGCGGAGCCGAAATAATCGATGCCGGAATTTTTGTTATACCCATTGGAATTCCTATTATTGAAGTAATCATTATTCCGAGCAAAATTCCGCCTTTAACACCTTTTGCCACAAGAACTGCTGTAATTATAAGACCTACCGCCGCAAGTAAAACAGCAGGATCTCTAAAATTCCCCAGGTCCAAAAAAGTATCCGGGTTACTAATAACAATTCCAGAATTTTTAAATCCTATAAATGCAATAAAAAGTCCTATGCCAGCGCCTACCGCATGCTTTAGTGACATTGGTATCGCCCGAATTAAAAGTTCCCTTAAACCTGTAAGTGTAACAATAACAGCTATAATACCTGAAAGAAATACTGCTCCCAGCGCAGTCTGCCACGGAATTCCCATTTTTCCCACCATGACATAGGCAAAGAAAGCATTAAGGCCCATGCCCGGAGCCAGTGCGAAGGGATAGTTGGCATAAACTCCCATAAACAGCGTCGCTATAGCTGAAGCAAGCGCTGTAGCCATGAATACCGCTCCCTGGTCAAGGCCGGCATCTTTTAAAACTATAGGGTTTACGAGAAGAATATAAGCCATAGTAACAAATGTTGTAATACCTGCCAGAATTTCCGTTCTGACATTTGTCCCATTTTCCGACAGCTTAAAAAACTTTTCAAAAAAATTAGATTGGCTGCCGGCAGAAACATCGTTTTTCAATAGAAAAGCCTCCCTTTAAGATTATTTTGTTTGTAAAAACTACGTATAAAGTAAATAAAAGTTGTAAAATTAATGTGTAAACAGGAGCCGTAATTTTTTCCGTATTGCCGGAATTACGCAGGTATGAATATTGTTTTTTCCAGAGAATATATTACCAAATAAGCTAGACAATGTCAATAAAAATACGAATTTTATCTTTGTAAATAGATTTAACGTTCGTATTTTTACGTGATATAATCTAAATAAAGAAAGCAAAATTGTCTATGGAGATGTGGTAAGTGTGAATATTCCTCCTTTAAATATTCCTGAGGAAAAGAGCGATAGTGTAAATTCAAAATTAGTTTCTAAGGATCTTCAAGCTGCCGGAGGCGGAGCAAATCTTGAAAATAAGAACAGTATAGATACCGTCAACAATAATTCCTTAGCCTTCCTTGACATTCCTCAATCTTTAGAGACAAATATCGCCTTAGGCATTTTATCTAAATTGAATTTGCCTATAACTGCTGAACGCATCAATATAATTATTGATTTATTAAAATACTTGGAAGGCGCTAAAAATCAAGAGTTCGAGGGGTTTACAGATGAAAATCCTCAAACTCAGTCTCAAAACTTATTGTTTTACAAGGCCGTTGACAGCTGGGCAAAAGCAGGACCTTCACCTTTAGAAACTCAGCTTTTAAAATATCTTGAAGGCTTTTCTCCAGCGTCAAAAGACAAAGAAATGGCTACGGAGAACCATGTCAAAGAAGGAATTTTAAAGGACTATCTTGCAGCGAAAGTCTTAAATGCCGCAAACAATCCTATAAACATAACTACTGATGAAAAGGCATACTTTTTTATAATCGAGCTGCCTGTATACCAGAAAATTTACATAAAAATTTCTCATGAAATTTTAGATTCTGCAAGACAGCAAGCGTTTGTTAAATTAAGCTTTATCGTAAATACAAAAAACCTGGGGGCGGTGCTTATTGAACTTACTTACTTGGACGGCACCATAAAGGCTGCTTCTACTTTTGAAAGTAAAAAATCGTTGGATTACATGAAGAATTTTCTCGCTGCTTCAAATAACACAAGCGCCTTAGTTCGCAATATGGAATTTAAAGTAGGTAAGATTTCTCTTGAAAATTTTCTTTTTGATAAAGCTGGACATTCTCCTCTAAAAGGAATAAATATTAAAATTTAGGGTGAAGCTATGGTAAAAGAATATAGTGCTAATAAAAACAAAAAAGCCGCAGCGCTGAAATACGACAGCAGTGCCGATAACGCACCAAAAATTTTAGCTTCCGGCAAAGGCTTTATAGCAGAAAAAATTTTAGAAATAGCAAAAGAAGAAAATATAGCTGTTTACAAAGATCCCGTTCTGGTAGAGGCATTGGTTAAGCTCGAGATAGGTCAAGAAATCCCGGCAGAGCTTTACAGGGCAGTTGCCGAAGTTCTTGCATTTATCTATTCAGCGGACATAGCCGGTTCTTTGGAATCTTTAGATAATGTTTAATCAAACTCTGTATTAACTTCATATACTCCCCCTATCTCTTGCAACTTCTGTTTTATTTCCTCGAATTCTAAGCGGTTAATTTTGGGAATCATTAAAGTTATCATTAACCTATTTTCATCCAAACTCTCCATCTTGATGTTTCTAATGCTGATATTCATTTCGCCGAGGCAAGAACCTATTTTCCCTAATTGGCCGGGACTGTCGTCTATTACCACAAACAGCATTTGTAAAAATCTCTTCTTTAAAATTAACTGATCCAACTTATTGAAAGTCATGAGAGTAAGCAGCATCATAAATGTAGCAAGAGTTGCTCCATAATAAAAACCTGCTCCGATTGCAAGACCAATTGCAGATACCGCCCATAGACTTGCAGCTGTAGTCAGTCCTTTTACAGAAGCTCCTTCCCTTATTATCGTGCCTGCGCCAAGGAAACCTATGCCGCTTACAACTTGAGCAGGTATTCGAGTAGGGTCTACATTGGTTTTCCCCTGAAACTGGCTAAAAATAAATATCGAAGTAAGCATGATTACAGCAGAACCCATACAAACTAATATATGCGTTCTAAAACCTGCCGGTTTATTAGTAGTTTCTCTTTCTAGGCCTATGATTCCGCCAAGCACAAGAGATAAGACAAGCCTTATGGTAAGTTCCGCATTGCTAAGAAGCATTGCTCCACCTCTTTTTATAATTTTCTTACTAAATTATACTCTATTATACTTCTCTTTAAAGCCCCGGGTCAACTATAGCGAGCTTTTTCAAGGAACTTTTCGGATAACTAATGCGTCAATATAGAAAAGAAGATAAAACTAGGGGGCGATAGAATCTAAAAATATATTTAACGCTGTTGACTAAGAATTCTACTAAAAACAAGAAAGGTTGAGATGTTATGAGAAAAAGAGTTTTTTCAACAATTATAGCTTTAGTATTCATGCTTTCTATTTTATCTCCTGGGGCAGCATCAGCTCAAACAGCTATTTCTCAGGAAAAGGCGATAGAAATTATTAAAAATCTATTTGACACATCTATTTATGATCAATTTAATATAAACTACAACGAAATTGATGAGAATAAAAACGTGTGGGAACTTAACTGGTCTCAGTCAAAGGAGGCCTATGGCAGCTTAAGTGCAAGCGTTGACAGCGATACAGGAAATATATTAAGTATTTATATGTACCGCGGTTACGATTCAGGAAGAACGACGTCAGGAATACCAAAGTACACAAAGAATCAAGCTTTAGAAATAGCGCAGAATTATGCTAAAAAAATTCAGCCATCTGAATTTGCCAAAACAAAGCTTACCGAATCTAAAGGCGCAGTTTATCCTACAAAAAACTATAGCGAAAGTTACTTCTTTAACTTTATCCGCACAGAGGGCAATATACCCGTTGAGAATAATTATATTAACGTAGAAGTAGACGGCTACACCGGCGATATTCTAAGCTATTCCTTTAATTGGTGCTGGGATCCATTGCCATCTGCTGCAAATCTAATCTTGCCGGAAGATGCGGAGAAAATTTTTAAGACTAATGATAAATTAGGTTTAAAGCTTGTATATAAACGCTACTTTGATTATTCCACAAAAAAAGAAGATATTAAACTGGTTTATGTTTTAAATTCGGAAAGATTTTTAATAGATGCAGTTACCGGAGAGATAATAGACGATAGGTATTATGATTTTTACGGTGCAGGCGCCGGAGAAAAATCAGCGCAAGCCGGATATGACACGTCTCTTACCCCTGCTGAAAGCAAGGAGGTTGAGATAACTAAAAACTGTATTTCAAAAGATGAGGCAATTAATATCGTTAAGAATTATATCACCATCCCTTCCGATTATAAGCAAAAGACGGCAAATCTTTATGAAATTTACGACGATCCGGGACAAAAAATATGGAATATTAGCTGGCAAAAAACAGATGAAAATGGTGACATCAGTGGTACCATATACGCATCAGTAAATGCACTGACCAAGGAATTATTGAGTTTCGATATTTATGATGATAGCAGATGGTCTCAAGAATTTAAGCAAAATTACGATAGAGCTGCGGCTCAGAAAAAAGCAGAAGAATTCTTGCAAAACTTCCAGCCTTCACGCTTTAAAAATGTGAAGCTTGAGGATATTGACACAAATATTGATGAATCCGAAAAAGCTCGCGAACATTATTTTGTTTATACAAGAATAGTTAATGAAATCCCATACAATGCCAATGGTTTTAATATAACGGTAGATTCTCAAAGCGGGCAGATAGTCAGTTATCGCATGGACTGGCACGAAAGAGTATTTCCGGATCCTACAGGAGTTATTCCAAAGGACAAGGCGCAGGAACAATTCTTGAAAAAGGTGGGTTTAGAATTAGTTTACGCCTACCTTTATAATCCCAAAGAGGAAGATGCAGGGAATTACAAACTGGTATACAAACCGAAAGATGCTGATTCTTACACCTTTGACGCTTTTGATTTTACACCTTTAGATTATAGCGGAAAACCCGTTAAAGAAGAAGTTGCAACTTCGTTTACCGACATCAAAGGACACTGGGCGGAAAAAGATATTCAGCTCCTAATTGATTTAGGCGTTATTGAATGCTCAGAAGACAAGTTCCTGCCCGATAAAAACATAACAGAAGGCGAGTTTGTAAAATTTCTCCTTTTAGCTAAGAATCAGAACATCCCTGATGATGCCTTGATGAAATCTTCGGATGCTGATGATATACAGCCATATATTGATTTAGCCTTAAAGCTGGGATGGATAAAGCCAAATGAGATAGATGCTAAAAGACTTATATCTCGCGAGAAAGCTGCCGCTCTTGTCGTAAGGGCCATGGGTCTTGAAAAGGCAGCAAGTCTTTCTGATATTTATAAAGATATTGCAGCCGACAGTACTTCCATAACAGCTGATTATAAGGGTCATGTAACACTAGCCTTAGGATTAAAACTTATGTCATGTGAAAACGACAAATTCAGTCCCAGCGGCAGTGTTACCCGGGCCGAGGCTGCAGCCATACTTGTAAGAATGCTTAGAAACCAGTAGTTCGCGCAATCATCGCGCGCCTGTATAGCGGGTGGTTTATGTTCCATTGCTGTGCGCTAAGCAGGCTAAAGTATATAATAAAAAGTGAGCTTAAAAGCACAAAACGCTTTTAAGCTCACTTTTTTGATTAAATTATTTCAGCATTAATTCCTTTAGCTTTTCAGCATCAATTTCTACCCTTGCCACTTTAGAGTTCATAGCTGCCTTTGCAACTTCATAGGCCACATTCGCGGCTACTCGCTTATCAAAGGCTCCCGGAATGCAATAATCCGGTGATAGCTCATCAGGAGAAATAAGTGACGCTATGGCATGGGCTGCCGCAATTTTCATTTCTTCGTTTATATCCGATGCCCTAACTTCTAAAGCGCCGCGGAAGATGCCGGGAAAGGCCAGCACGTTGTTTATCTGATTTGGAAAGTCTGAGCGGCCAGTGCCTATAACCTTTGCTCCGGCTGCTTTAGCCTCGTCCGGATATATTTCAGGCACAGGGTTTGCAAGAGCAAATACTATCGCATCTTTTCCCATCTTTTCTATCATTTCCTTTGTAACGGTTCCGGGGCCAGAAACTCCGACAAATATATCGCTTCCCTTTAAGGAGTCTGCGATAGTTCCTTTAATATTCTCTTTATTTGTCACATTTGCTAATTCTTGCTTACTTTCATTTAGGTTTTCCCTTCCCCTGTAAATTACCCCCTTGCTGTCGCACACAATTACATCGGCAACGCCTGCCGAAAGCAGAAGTTTTGTAATAGCAACCCCTGCGGCACCTGCTCCGCTTATAACAACCTTAACGTCCTTTATATCCTTATTTACTATTTTAAGTGCATTTATGGCAGCTGCAAGCACCACTACGGCAGTGCCATGTTGATCATCGTGAAATACAGGAATATCCAGTTCTTGTTTTAGTCTCTTTTCAACCTCAAAACATCTTGGAGCTGAAATATCCTCCAGATTGATTCCGCCGAAGGTCGGCGCTATGCGCTTAACTGTTTCCACGATTTCATCCACATCTTGAGTAGCAAGACAGATAGGAAATGCATCTACCCCTCCAAAATTCTTAAAAAGTACGGCTTTTCCTTCCATAACAGGCATACCTGCGGCAGCTCCGATATTGCCTAAGCCCAATACCGCTGAACCGTCTGTGACAACTGCAATCATACGGCCTTTTGCCGTATACTCATATATTAAATCCGGATTTTCTTTTATCTTCTTGCACGGTTCTGCTACACCCGGCGTATATGCAAGGCTTAGATCCTTTGCATCTTTTAAGGGAACCTTGCTAATTACCTCAATTTTCCCCTTGTTTTTTGCATGCAATTCAAGTGCTTCTTTTGTTAAATCCATATAAAGGCCTCCTATTGAATTTTGTATTTTTGGGGTTCGCTTTCATAAAGGTTGTTCCCCAACGAATCTATTACAACTATCGCCGGAAAGTCTTCCACATAGAATTTATGTATAGCTTCCGGCCCTAAATCCTCATAGCATACAATTTCTGCTTTTTTAATGCTTTTTGAAATTAACGCCGCAGCACCGCCTACAGCTGCAAAATAGACTGCGCCGTATGTCTTCATTGCATCAATTACTTCTTTTGATCTTACTCCTTTGCCAATCATTCCCTTTAAACCTAGTTTCAAAAGAGGCGGAGTATAGGGATCCATTCTGTAGCTTGTAGTAGGCCCTGCCGGTCCCACTGCATAACCGGGTTTTGCCGGCGCAGGGCCAACATAGTAGATAATTTGATTTTTTACTTCAAAAGGAAGCTCTTTCCCGGAATTTATCAGCTCTATCAGCCGCTTATGCGCAGCATCTCTCCCTGTGTAAATTATGCCGTTGATAAGTACGTTATCGCCAGCCTTAAGTTCTCTTACTTTTTCATCGTTTAAAGGCGCCTGTATCTTGATTGTCTCTGTCATGTTTATCCCACCCCCTATATTATCCTTTGTGCATGCCTTGCCGCATGACAGCAAATATTTACAGCTACAGGCAAGCCTGCTATATGTGTGGGAAATTGCTCGATATTTACAGCAAGAGCTGTTGTTCTGCCTCCCAGGCCTGCCGGTCCAACACCGGATTTATTGATTTCGTTTAAAATTTCAGCTTCCAACTCTGCGTATCTTTTATCCGGATTATGCTCGCCTACAGGTCTTGCGGTAGCTTTCTTAGCCAAGATTGCTGCAACTTCCATAGTCCCTCCGATACCTGCTCCAACTACAATCGGCGGGCAGGGATTCGGGCCTGCTTCTACCGCCGCAGTTACAATGAAGTTTTTAACGCCCTCTACTCCGTCTGCAGGTTTTAGCATCTTTATTCTGCTCATGTTTTCGCTGCCAAAACCCTTTGGGGTAACCAAAATACTTATCTTGTCCCCCGGAACAATTTTCAAATGAATTATTGCAGGTATATTGTATTTTGTATTCACACGATCAAACAAAGGATCATCTACTACCGATTTACGAAGATATCCTTCTGTATACGCCTGCTTTACTCCCTCATTGATAGCATCATTAAAATCACCGTCAATAATTGCAACTTCCTGACCAAGTTCTACGAATACAACCGCCATTCCTGTATCTTGGCAAATGGCTATTTTTTCTTCTGCTGCTATTTTATCATTTTTTATAATCTGTTCAATAACTGATTTTCCGATAGGCGACTCCTCTTTCTCATACTGAGCTTTTAATTTGCTTAAGACATCATCTCCGATTAAGTAATTTGCTTGCAAAAATAACTCTTTTACCGTTTGCTCGATTGTCCTTACGCTTACCTGTCGCAATTTAACAACTTCACTCCTTCGTAACATGTATTATAAAAAATACTTGCCTGTTATATTTATTTCTATTTATTTAACAAAATTCCTTCTTTTCATCTTAATATTTATCGATAATTATGACTCATTATGGCTGCTTTACTTTCTTTATTTGATTTTTTAGCCCCATTGTTGTAGAATTTACCTAGTTTCCCGCTTTTTCAATATGAAGATATAATTGGTGATGTATATGACAATATTAAGTGTTTCAAATTTAAATAAAAGTTTTGGAGATACCATCGTTCTCGAAAACATTAGTTTTTCAATTGAAGAAAATGACAGAATAGGGCTAATAGGATTAAACGGCACCGGAAAATCAACTTTGCTGAAAATCCTCGTTGGAAGCATGCCTTATGACAGTGGTAATATTTATATAGATAAAAATATCAAAATAGGTTATCTTGCCCAGGATACCGGTCTTGAAGGTTATAAGACTATAGGCGAGGCTCTTTCCTCTGTTTTTTTAAAACAAAAAGAACAAGAGGATGAACTGCACAGATTAGAAAATTTGATGGCTTCACCCAAAATTTATGAAGACGAAGATCGCTTAGAAGATTTAATGCATCAGTACTCTATGCTTTTTGAGGAATTTAAGGAAAATGGAGGCTTTGAAATTGAAAGCCGTATACGAGGAGTATTAAAAGGTCTTGGTTTTACAGATGAAGATTTGGAAATTTCGAGCCTTAGCGGTGGTCAAAAGACCCGCCTTGCTTTAGGGCGAATTTTACTGGAGTCTCCGGATCTTCTGCTTCTCGACGAGCCTACTAATTATTTGGATTTAGAATCTCTTCAGTGGTTGGAGGGTTTCTTGAAAAATTACCCAAAAGCATTCATGATTGTATCTCACGACAGATACTTCTTAGACAATACTGTAAAGAAAATTTTTGAGTTGGAAAATAATACTATCACATTATACAACGGAAATTACTCTGAATTTGTAGACAAAAAACAGGCTTTAGCAAGAATCCATGAAAAGCAAGAAAAAATTCGTCAAAAAGAGATTCAAAAGCTTGAAGAGAACATACAAACTTTTATCTCCCATAGGAATTATATCCAGGCTGAGAACCGAAAAAGAAGGCTGGAAGAATTACTGCCAAAGTCTATGTCCGGCAAAAGCAGCGCTCCTGCTGTTCGCTTGCGATTTGATATGCAGGATTCCAGCGGCAAAGAGGTGCTTAGAATTGAAAACTTAGGTTTTTCTTATGGCGACAAAAACATATTAAAGAATGTCAATTTAAAAGTCTTTCGAGGGGAGCGCATAGGCATAATCGGACCGAACGGCATAGGAAAGACTACATTTTTAAAGATACTTGCCGGTCAGCTTGAGCCTCAGGAAGGTTTTGTAAATTTCGGCCATCAGGTAGAGCCTGTGTATTTCGAGCAGGAGCAACAAGATTTTTCTTCTAAATCAACAGTGCTAGATGAAATGTGGAATGCTGCCCCCGGCCTTAGTCTTACTGAAATCAGGACTTTTTTGGCAGGTCTGTTGTTTTTCCAAGACGACATAGAAAAAACCGTCGATGTGCTAAGCGGTGGAGAAAAGAGCAGGCTTTCTCTTGGAAGGGTAATTCTTCAAGGAGCAAATCTTCTTTTACTTGACGAACCTACAAACCATCTTGACATAATTTCAAAAGAGAATTTAGAAGAAGCTTTAAAAAGCTTTAAGGGGACTATAATCGCAGTATCTCATGACAGATACTTTTTATCTAAAATTGCAACTCGAATCTGGGAATTTTCTGATGGTAATATTATAGATTTTGATGGTTCTTTCAGTTACTACCTGGAAAAGAAAAATGAAACTGCCAAAACTGAAGTTGCGTCCGAGAACAAAGAAAGCAAAACCGTAATTCAAAAAATCAAACTTCGCAAGAGGCAGGAACGGGAAAAAAAGAGGCAAGAAGAACTTGCAATAAAAGAACTGGAAGAAAATATTTTAAAAAAAGAAGAGGAATTGGAAGAACTGGAACATATGTTGTGCCAGCCGGAGGTATACAGTAACCCTGAAAATTCTCAAAAGGTTAATAAGGCATATAACCAAGTAATTTATGATTTGGAGCAACTATATGATGAGCTTGACAGGCTGGCTTAGAAGGAGCGATTTTTTTGAAAAAAGACATTATCGCAATGGGCATTGAAACATCTTGCGACGAAACTTCGGTTTCTATAGTAAAAAACGGCAGAAAAATCCTATCGAACACTATATTTTCTCAAATCAAACAGCATCAAAGATTTGGCGGTGTGGTGCCTGAAATCGCCTCAAGACAACATCTCGAAGCCATGGCTCACGTTGCGGAACAATCGCTGAAAGAGGCCGATATAAGTTTTAAAGATGTGGATTTGGTGGCAGTAACCCATGGACCGGGTCTTATAGGTGCCTTGCTGGTGGGGGTTTCTTATGCTAAAGGAGTGGCTTATGCTTTAAATAAGCCTTTAGTGGGAGTAAATCATATAGAGGGGCATATTTTCGCAAACTTTTTGGAGAATAACTTTGCTCCGCCATTTTTGTGCCTGGTTGTCTCAGGAGGTCATTCTCATTTAGTATATATTAATGATTACGGAGATTATGAAGTAATGGGAAGAACTATAGACGATGCAGCAGGAGAAGCTTTTGACAAGATAGCCAGAGCCCTTGGCTTAGGTTACCCCGGCGGGCCGGCTATTGAGGAAGCCGCAAAAAGTGGAAATGAAACAGCCATATCTTTTCCTGTGGCCCATATAGAAGAAAACGACCTTTCTTTTAGTTTTAGCGGTCTAAAATCTGCTGTTCTAAATTATTTGAACCATCAAAAGCAAAAAGGTGAACCTATAGTTGTGGAAGATGTGGCTGCCAGTTTTCAAAAGGCAGTAGTTGACGCCCTTGTAGAAAATACATTAAAGGCGGCTCAGCTAAAAGACGTTAGAGAAATTGCCTTAGCAGGCGGGGTAGCATCTAATCACAAGCTGCGGAATGAATTAACGAAAAGAGCGGGGGATAATTTCAGAATTCATTTTCCGCCGCCTATTCTCTGCACTGACAATGCGGCAATGATTGCTTGCGCCGGATATTACCAATATTTAAGAGGAGTAAAACATGATCTTTCTTTAAATGCTTATGCTAACTTGAGTTTATAGACAGGATGTAAGGAGAGATTAAAATGCGAAGGGTCGAAAGGCACAAGGCAGGATCTGTCAATTCTCTGTGGTTTTGGTATAAAACAGTAAATCCTTTAAAGGCAGTATACAACTTTATCTTAATTTATATTGCAAGGTTTGTGCCTTTTCTTCCTCTTAAAAATTTTATGTACAGACTCACCGGAATGAAGGTAGGAAAGAATGTATCCATAGGTCTTATGGCAATGTTTGATATATTTTTCCCTGAACTTATAGAAATCGGAGACAATACGATAATCGGCTATAATTCTACGATACTTGCTCATGAATACATGGTAAAAGAATGGGGAAAAGGAAGGGTTGTTATAGGGAAGAATGTGACAATAGGTGCAAATGTCACAATACTCGCCGGCATTGTCGTCGGCGATGATGCTACTGTTTCTGCCTGTTCGCTGGTTAATAAAGATGTGCCTTGCGGAGCTTTTGTTGGAGGGGTGCCGATAAAGCCTCTAAAGTGAGTCCTTCCACATTATAACTGCATCCTCGCCATCGTCTATATAATAGCCTCTTCGGATTCCGATTGGCTCGAAGCCAAGTTTGGAATATAGGTTTTGAGCTATATAATTGCTCTTGCGCACTTCTAAGGTCATTTTATTAGCGCCTTCAGTTTTAGCTAGCGCCATAAGAGATCTCATCAGTGTTTCTCCTACTCCCTTACCTCTGTATTCCGGCAAAACTCCTATATTGGTTACATGGGCTTCGTCTAAGATTATCCACATTCCTGCATAACCTATAATTTTACCGTTATGCCTTGCGATAATATAGTGTGCAAACTGATTATCGGTAAGCTCACACATAAAGGAATAACGAGACCAGGGTGTCTTAAAGCAATGGCGCTCTACCTCCATCACTTCGTCTAAATCTTTTACTTTCATAGTCTCAATTGTAAAATCATCCTCGGCTCTTTGTTCCATAACGCTCCTCCTGCTTTTCTTCAGCGCTGGACTTTCTTATATAAAAAGGTTTTATGGAAAAACAAGTGTCTTTCTCACCTTGCGCATATCTATCTAATGCCGCTGCCGCTATTGATGAAGCGCGCGGCATAGAAAATGCGGGATTTGCAAAAATTATATCACAATCAGAGCCGCTGCAACAGACATTTAGTACTTCTTTTAATAAAAAAACGCCATCGCCTAAAACTGTCACTTTTTCTTTGAGCGAAAAAAGCTCTTGTACTAACAGATCTGCTTTAATAAGTCTGTAGTCCCAAAGCCTGTTGAGCTTGCCTTCATCCCAACGGTAGAGTGATGTGTAAACTTCTTTACGCTGCGCATTTATTATCGGGCAAATTAAGGTTTTTGAGCCAATTAAGTTATAGGAAAGACCATCAAGGGTATTTATGCCTATCATCGGTTTGTCCAAGGCATGGGCTATGCCTTGGGCACAGGCCATGCCAATACGAATTCCGGTAAATGAGCCGGGCCCTTTGGCAACTCCGATTACATCCAGCTCTTCTGCAGTTGTCTCGGAATCTTTCAACACTTTATCGACAATCGGCATCATTTTTTCTGAATGCATTTTTTTATTATTCACAAGATACTCGGCAAACAGCTTTTCTTCGCTGAGAACAGCTGCTGCAGCAACAATTGAGGATGAATCGATTCCGAGAACTTTTGTCATTTATTTCCAACTCCTGAACAATTTTTCAGTTCTTCAATAATACTATCATAATGAGCGCTTTTTGAGGCAAATTTTATTTTTCGCTTACTTTCTCCCGATACCTTAAAATCTACCCACAAGACATCTTCGGGCAGTATCTCCTTTACTTTGTCAGCCCATTCCATTACAATAACAAAGTCTTGCAGGTAGTCATAAAATCCTATATTTTCCAGTTCCTCCGGATTTTTTAGTCTGTACACATCCATGTGAGCTAAGCTAACACTTCCACCGTGATATTCATTTATGATGGTAAAAGTAGGACTGGTAACTTCCTCATCTATCCCTAAGCCTTTGGCAACTCCCTTTGTAAAAGCGGTCTTACCTGCGCCCAAATCTCCGGTCAACGCCAAAAAGTCCCCTTTTACCAGTAACTTTCCCACTAGAACTCCCAGTTTTTCTGTTTGCTCTATATTTTCGCTTTCAAAAACTATTTCCATTTATTAAAATTCAACTCTCTTTATATGCAATCTCGCCGCTTACCAATACACAGGAAGGTTTGGACTTGACTTCCAGGGGATGGCCATTCCAAATGACGATATCCGCATCTTTTCCCTTTTGAATACTGCCAAGTCTATCAGATACGCCAAGAATTTCGGCAGGGTTTATAGTTATGGCAGCAAGAGCATCCTTCTCTTCCATTCCCTCGCGGACTGCCATAGCAGCACAAATTCTAAGATACTGTATCGGTATTACCGGATGATCTGTCATTATGGCAACTTTTATGCCTTTCTTTGACAAAATGCCCGGTGTTTCAAATGTTAGATTTTCAAGTTCTATTTTTGAGCGAGATGAAAGGGATGGCCCGACTATTGCAGGGATACCAAAACTTGCAAACTCGTCAGCTATTAAATGGCCTTCTGTGCAATGTTCTATAACTATATCTGCATCAAACTCTTTTGCAATCCTTATAGCAGTCATAATATCATCTGCTCTGTGGGCATGTGCTCTCAGCGGTATTTTTTTGTCTAATACATCGCACAGCGCTTCCATTTTAAGGTCTCTTTCAACAAACTTTTCCGGATCGCTTTTTTCACGCTTTGTCTTGTAATTTTGCGCGCTTATTAAAGCTTCTCTAAGCAAGGCCGCGCTTGCCATTCTTGTGGAGGGCATTTTTTTCTGCTCGCCATAAACCCTTTTTGGGTTTTCCCCAAAGGCAATCTTTAATCCTGCCGGATTTCTCACAATCATATTATCGACAATTTTCCCATAGGTTTTTATGACAACAGACTGCCCACCGATAACATTGGCGCTGCCAGGCCCTGTAAAAGCCGCTGTAATGCCGCCTTTTACAGCATCATCAAAAGCTCTGTCTGCAGGATTTATTGCATCAATAGCCCTAAGTTGGGGGGTTATCGGATCTGTGCATTCGTTTCCGTCTTCTCCGGGTTCCCCAACAACTTCTTCATAAAGTCCGATATGACTGTGGGCATCTATAAAGCCGGGAAACACATACTCCCCTGCAGCATCAATTACTTGTGCGTTTTGAGGTGCTTTTAAATTCTCCCCCACTTCCGCTATTTTCCCATTATCAACAATTATGGTTCCGTTTTCAATAAATTTGCCTTCTATGTTGTTATATATTTTCCCATTTATAATAGCAATCATTCTTATTTTATCCTCCGTATATTATTCATTTTATACCGCCTGTTAATACCAGCATTGCTCTAAATACTTTAAAACTTTCCAAATAGTCCCTGCCGGTATAAACTACCGTCCTTGCACTTTTTCTTGTAACTCCAGGTATTAATTCGGTCATTGCCGCCATATCAGATATTGTAAAGGTAACTTCAAGCTCTACCGGCTCTTTTTCTACCGTAGGTTTAAGCTTTGGGATTTTTTTCATCGCCTCAGCGACACCTTCTTTTAATTTGGGTGCAACTTGGGTGAAGGGATGAATTATTGCCGCTGTCCGCCCTACTGACTTTTTAACAGCAACGCCTACCGGCTCAAAAAGCTCCTCTTTTGCACATCTTATTGCATTTTGGTCTCCTGATATAAACGCCACCGGAACATGATAGTAGCCAGCTACGCGGCCGTTTAAACCAGCCTCACTCAAGGGCTTTCCGTTTACTTTAGCTTCCAAAACCCGGAAAGTATATGTATGATCAATTATGGATTCACTGCTTCCCGCTCTGGCATGATATCCTACGAAAAAAACCGCATCGAAAGATTGGTCTATTCCTTCCATCATGCTAAGGGGTTTACGATCGCCGCTTATAAGGGATGCTCGCGAGTCAAGCTCTTCGATAAGAATGTTGTCCATGTTATTATGAGAGTCGTTGACAACAACCTCTTTTGCGCCATTGTCAAATGCTGCCTCTATAACTGCGTTTACTTCTTTTGTCATCATGAGTCTTGCTCTTTCATATTCGCTGTTTCCCGGCTCTGTCTGCTGCATGGAGACAACCCCGGAAATCCCTTCCATATCGGCAGAAATATAGATTTTCATAAAAAGTCCCCTTCCTCTTTTTAGGTTACCTTAAGGCTTCCGCCTTCTCTGCGGCCTCTATCAAAGCCTCAAACAAACTAAAAAATCTCGGCTCACAAAGCATTTCTTCCGGATGCCACTGAACTCCGACACAAAATCTATCTCTATCAATAGATTCTATAGCTTCAATAATTCCGTCCGGCGCTATCGCACAGATTTTGAAGCCCGGCGCAACCTCTTTTATGGCCTGGTGGTGAAAGCTGTTAACTCTTAGTTTCCTATGTCCAAACAAACGAAAAACTATAGAATCTTCTTCGCAAATTTCAATTTCATGGCTTTTATACCAGCGAGGAGCATCTTGCTCATGCTTTAATGGATTCTCTAGGTGAGCAGTCACGTCCTGAATCAGTGTTCCACCAAAAGCAACATTTAAAACTTGCATCCCCCGGCAGATACCTAATATCGGCTTTTTAAGCTCAAACATTTCCCTTGTTATCAATATTTCGGCGGTATCTCTGTCAGGGTCTATGTTCCCTAATTGAGGAATCGGCTTTTCGTTATAATGCATCGGATCTACATCAGGACCGCCCGACAAAACAATTCCATCTAATTTTTCGCTCAAATCTTTAAGTGCCGCTTCATTTCTAATCGGTGGTATGCATACAGGCAATCCGCCTGCCAGTTCAATAGTGCGAAAAAAATTTTCGTTGATTTTTGCCTGATTTTTGTTGTAATCATATGACATCGTAACACCTATTAATGCCACTTGGCAATCAGCCCCTTTCCTTAAAGAACGCCTACGGCAGCTTTTACTACAACAGGATCAAACTGGCTTCCGGCATTCCTTGCCAGCTCTTCCTTGGCTTCTCTTCTGCTTCTTGACTTTTGGTAAGGTCTTAGTGATGTCATGGCATCAAAAGAATCTGCTACAGCCATTATGCGAGCTCCCAGCGGGATATTTTCACCTCTTAAACCTTCCGGATAGCCAAAGCCATCGTACCTTTCGTGATGGCCTCCGGCAACTAACACTAAATCTTTTAGCTCACTTATCATACTGACAATTTCCATAGTATACACCGGATGCCTTTTCATCAGCTTAAACTCTTCGAGAGTTAAGGAAGACGGCTTATCTAAAATGCTCTTTGGTACTGCAACTTTACCGGCATCATGGAGATAAGCTGCAATTTCATATCTTTTAGCCGTTTTTTCTTCAATACCCATACCTTTTGCAATTTCATATGTATAAGACGCTACACGTTCCGAATGGCCTGCTGTATAGCTGTGCTTTGCGTCAATGACTTGAGCAAAAACTTTTGCGGCATTTTCAACATCAGTCTTACAGGACGAAAGGTCAACGGGAGGTAATTCCCTTACAACCTTTGGAAGTATTTCCGAAACTGCTTTTTCGCTGATTACTTTATCAAAAAAATCATCTTCTTCCAAGGTTGCAATCATCAATTCGTACATCAAATCAGAAAATTCACTACCTCTACGTCCCATTAATGCGGTTTTAATGCCATTGAAATCTAGCGGTGGTTTTACCCGCGCAAGCAGGTCAAAAGTATCTGCTATTCTTAATATTTGACCTCCTATATTTATGGCATTACCCTTTGCTCCATGGGGGTATCCGCTGCCGTCCCAGTACTCATGGTGATCCATAATCATATCAGCAGCTATAGACAGCGGCTCAATTTCTCTTATAACTTTGGCGCCTTTTTCCGGATGTTTTAAAAGTATAGGATTTTTAAAATGTTCCTTTTGATCTATATACCATGTAACATGATTTTCTAGTGATATTGCGCCTATATCATGTAAAAGACCCGCATAAAATATTTGAGTCCTATATTCAGGCAATATCTTCTGCGCCATCTTTTCTGCCAGGATACCAACTCTCCACCCATGGTAAAGTTTCCTATTTTCATCCAGATCCATCATTAAGGCCAGCGCCATCATCAGCTCCGTAAAAAACCGCGTCTTGATTTTCATACCATTCCTCCGGTGAAAGTATAGTCTATGTTTTGTTGTATTAAAATATGTAATTGATAACTCGCTGCCCTAATTTCTTTTTTAAATGATCAACCCTTATACTTCATCATCAAGCCCCAAACTTACTTTCAAAGCCTTATCAACTTTCTTCATTATCTCTTGATCTAATATAGTTATTTTTTGTTTCAATCTTCTCTTATCAATGGTACGCAGCTGTTCAAGCAAGATTACGGAATCTTTTTCAAGTCCGTAATCTTTGCTTGGCAGTTCAACATGTGTAGGCAATTTCGCCTTGTCTATTTGAGAAGTAATTGCAGCAATAATAACCGTGGGGCTGTATTTATTCCCCACGTCATTTTGCACAATTAATACCGGTCTTATGCCCCCTTGTTCGGAACCTACGACCGGATTTAAGTCCGCATAAAAAATTTCGCCACGCCTAACCAGCACATTATTCACACCCCGAAAGTCTTGTTTCATATATCACAAAATCCTTAAAATCCTCACATAATCCAATTTCCGCAAACTGCGCATTCAGCTCTGCCATTTGCAAATAGCCATTTTTCAATTGCTCTTTCATCAGGGATTTCTCCATTTCTTTTAAATACGATTTCATTGCATCGCATATAAAATCATTGCGATTTTTGTTCGCCAATGAGATAAAATAATCCGCTTCTTTCAATAAATTATCCGGCAAACTAATGACAATCTGCCTTAGTTCTGACATGATGATACCGGCACCCCCTGCTTATGCTTTAAAATAATGCCCAGGTACGTATCCATTATACATATTCTGGCACTGCCGTGTCAATCTTGTAGAAACACAGCCGCAATGACTGTTTTAGGATTTTAACAAAAAATTTTTGACCTTACTTACTTTTCCGCCGCTAATATACACCCTAGGTACTCGTTTTGAGATGCCACAAGTTATCTCATAGTTTATAGTGCCTATGATGTCTGCAAGATCCTCAGCCGAAATACTCTCATTACCGTAAGAACCTATTAGAATAACTTCATCCCCCTGCATCACCTCTTCTTTCACATCAGTTACATCTATCATGCATTGGTCCATACATATTCTTCCTACAATCGGCGCTCGCTGTCCATTTACAAGTACATGGGCTTTAGACGACAATAGCCTTGAATAACCATCTGCATATCCTATGGGTAATGTAGCTATAAGGCTCTGTCTCTGTGTAATATAGGTTCCGCCGTAGCTTATGGCTTTGCCCTTTGGAACAGATTTAACATGAGCAATCCTGGTTTTAAGGCTCATCACAGGTTTAAGCCTTACCTTTTCTCGGGGCACCTCTTTTGAAGGATACATACCATAAATTATGATGCCCGGCCTTACCATATCAAGATGAGTCTGGGGATAGCTTATTATAGCTGCGCTATTTGCCACATGTTTTATAGGAATCTTTAAGCTGTCATTCTCTATCGCATTTACAGCATTTGTAAAGCTTTGAAACTGCTGATAAGTGGCACTGCTGTCTTTTTCGTCCGCTTTTGCAAAATGTGTGAATATCCCCTCTACCTCAAGTCCTTGCAGTTTGCAAATTTCTTTTATTTGACCAATAGAAGCTTCATCGGTTTGAAAACCGATTCTGCTCATCCCTGTGTCAAGCTTTATGTGCACCTTGGCCTTTTTATTCTGCTTCAAAGCTTTTTCGGAAAGAATCTTCGCAGATTCTACATTATATATAGTTTGAGTAATATCATATTCTATTATTGTATCAAATTGAACAGATGGTGTAAAACCTAAAATTAGAATAGGGATTTTTATGCCCTTTTGTCTGAGCTCTACTGCTTCATCAAGAAATGCCACCGCAAGATAAGATGCTCCTGATGCAATGGCGACTTCAGCAACTTCAAAAGCTCCATGGCCGTATCCATCGGCTTTTACAACCGCACATAGCTTTGCATTTTGCGAGATGGCTTTTTTGATTTCAGCAAAATTGTAGCGCAGGTTATCTAGATCAATTTCAGCCCAAGTAGGCCTGATATTTAAAAGTTCGTCAGACATCTTGATGCTCCTTTTTGATTTTATAAAAAGCTTTATACAAATAGTTGATTATATCTCCCGCCGAAAGATATATTTCGGTTTTATCTAAAGCTGCAAAATCTCCAGCCAAGCCGTGCAAGTATACAGCCGATGCAGCCGCTTCATGAGGCTCCATGCCCCTTGCCAAAAAAGCTCCTATCATTCCAGAAAGCACATCTCCGCTGCCGCCTGTTGCCATACCGGGATTACCGGTAGGATTTATAAAGAGTTCATTGGAAGGTGTAGCTATAAGAGTCCTGGCCCCCTTCAGAACCGCAACACATCCGAATCTTTTTGCAGCAGTTCTCGCTGCGCCTATCCTGTCTTCTTGTATTTGGGCAGAGGTCATGTTTAAAAGCCGTCCCATTTCACCGGGGTGTGGTGTAATAATTACCGGCGCGCTAATATCTTTTAATATGTCCGGATTATCTGCTAGGGCATTTAAACCATCTGCATCGATGACTATAGGAACAGGGCATTTTAAGATAAATTGCTGCACAAATTTTTTGGTTTCATTTTTTTGTGAAATGCCCGGACCCAAAACAACAGCATTGCATGTTGAGGCAAATTCTATGGCTGTATTGAGGGCATCTAAGCTCAAGCAGCGATCAGATGTTTCAGCAAGGGGAAGTTTCATGGCTTCGGTAAGCTTTGTCTCTAAAATATCATCTAAACTTTTGGGAATGCCCACTGTAACAAGACCTGCTCCGCTTCTGACAGCGGCTGTTGCCGAAAGAGCTGCTGCTCCGGTCATGCCTTGCGAACCTGCAATAATAAAGACTTTTCCAAATGTTCCCTTATGGGCATCGGGCGGATAGGCCTTAAAACAGGATGCAACCCACTTGTCTTCTAAAAGTTCAGCTTCAGCTTCGATTGATTCCTCTACAATTTTAGGCATGCCAATATCGGCAATTTTAATATTGCCTGCGTATTCGGCGCCGGGATACAATAAGAGTCCTGTCTTTAAAGCACCCATAGTTACAGTTTCCTCAGCCTTTATAGCAGTGCCAAGAACTTTACCGCTTTCACCGGATATTCCAGAAGGTATGTCAACTGCAATCACAGGAATTTTGAGTGAATTTATTAATTCTATTACGTCGCGTGCTATGCCTTTAACTTCGCCTTTTAATCCTGTTCCGAATATAGCATCGATTATAATAGAAGATTCCTTTATTTTTTCTTCAATCGAGCTTAAATCTGAGGATTTACCGATGATTTCAATCGGAAGTTCCATTTCTTCTACAATTTTAAGATTTAGGCCGGCATCTCCTATGATATCTTCAGGATTTGCAATAAGATATATAGTTGTACCAAAACCCATGTTGGAAAGATGCCTTGCGGCTACAAATCCATCACCGCCATTATTTCCTTTACCGCAAAATACTGCGATTTTTGCTTTGTTTGCCGACATGCCACTATTTTTTCGCTCAAACAAATTTTTTGCGGCTAGCGCAACCTCTCTTCCGGCATTTTCCATTAATATCGCACCGGGAACTTTATATTCTTCTATTGCCATCTGGTCCATTTTTCTCATTGTAACAGGACTTACTACCTTCATCCACCGCACCTCCAAGGGCTACAGCAAAAGCTATGGCATATTCTCTGCTGTGAGAAATAGTAATGAGTATTTTTTCAAAACCCTTCGTTTTAAATATTTCAAAGGCCTTTCCATTTAGGATAATCATAGGCTTGCCTGATTCTTCGTTTAAGACTTCGATATCCTTCCATTTCATACCGGAAAAACCAGTACCTAAAGCCTTTGCCACAGCTTCTTTTGCAGCAAATTTGCCTGCAAGATGGGTATAGTAGCTTTTTTTTGCACTTATTTCAGTAAGCTCGCAAGCTGTAAAAAAGCGGTCCTCAAATTTCTTCCTTCTGCAGGCATTTTTTATTCTATTTATTTCAATTATGTCTACTCCAATTTCCATTTTGACCTCTTTTGATAAACATTTTAGAAAACAATGTGCCAAACATTGGGCACATAGTATTTTATTTCGATATTTGTCCTAAAAAACCTTTATAGTTTAAAAATTTAATACAAATTCATTGACCTTTTCTGACCTTTATGATATAATAGCGTTAAATTTCGAAGTTTAAAAATTTAGTGAGGAGGAGATTTTTATGCAAGACAGAGGTTTAATTCCTTGGAGACGGCGTAAACACTCACTTCCTGATTTGTTAGACTTGATGTTGGACACTGATGATTTTTCTGATTTTCTCGATGAGTTCGAGACAAGGTCTTTTAGAGTAGATGTAAAAGAAACCGACAAGGAATATATAGTTGAGGCAGATCTTCCCGGATGTGATAAGAACAACATAAATGTAAGTTATGATGACGGCGTTTTGACAATTGCCGCAAGCTATGAAGAAACCGCAGAAGAAAAAGATAAGAATTATATTCGTCGTGAGCGCCGGCGCGGTAATTTCTCAAGATCTCTCTCAATCCCTGAAGACGTTAAGGCTGATGAAATTAAAGCAAGTTTTAAGGATGGAGTTTTAAAAGTTACCTTGCCAAAATCAGGAGTGGCAAAATTAAGTGGAAAAGTAATAAACGTCGAATAAATATTTTATTAAGCTGTAATATATAAGATAATTGGGTTGGCTTTTTAGGCCAACCTTTTTTTCAAATTTATCCGTCTATAATATTACAAAACTATAATTGTCTAGTGATAAGAGTTCCTTTATTTCTTCAATGTGTTCTTCGCTCGTGGTTTCTAATTCCAGCTCAACTTTAGCATATCCTATTGGTATATCCCTACTTGAACGGTTGTGGGTAACTGATAGTACATTTGCTCCCGTATCCGCTAAGCGATTAAGCAATATGCCAAGTGTGCCGGGTCTGTCCGGTATAAGTGTATTAATAAAGACTTTTCTACCGCTTTTTACAAGGCCGCTGTCTATTATCCTTGACAACATATTAACATCTATATTTCCGCCGCTTAGCAATGCGACTATTTTTTTATCTTTTAACTGCCCCATCCTATTTAAAAGTGCTGCAACAGACGCAGCTCCAGCTCCTTCGGCAATTACTTTTGCACGTTCCATTAACAGCAAAATTGCATTTGCTATTTCGTCTTCATCAACTGTAACAATATTGTCTACATACCGCTTAACAATTTCAAAAGTAATTTTGCCCGGAGTCTTTACTGCAATTCCGTCTGCTATGGTAGGCATGCCATCTACCGTTGTTATACGATCTTTAAAAATCGACTCAGCCATTGATGGCATATTTTTACTCTGCACCCCTATTATTTTAATATCTGGTTTTATGCTTTTTGTTGCAACAGCTATACCGGATATAAGGCCGCCTCCTCCTACGGGAACAATAATAATATCCGTATCAGGCAAGTCTTCGAGAATTTCAATACCTATAGTCCCTTGTCCTGCTATCACTTCCGGATCGTCAAAGGGATGAATAAAAACGGCTCCTGTTTCTTCTTGGATTTCCCTTGCTTTTTCATAGGCTTCATCATATAAATGTCCGTGGAGTATAACTTCAGCTCCATAACCGCGGGTTGCCGCAATTTTTGACAAAGGCGCATGTTTAGGCATTACGATCGTTGCTTTTATTCCATAAGCTTTAGCAGCCATCGCAACTCCTTGAGCATGGTTTCCGGCGGAGGCAGCTATTACTCCCTTTTTCTTATACTTTTTAGGTAAATGAGCTATTTTATTAAATGCCCCTCTGATTTTAAATGAACCTGTTTTCTGCAGATTTTCCATTTTTAAATAAATAGAGTTTCCTGTCATCTCGCTAAAAGTGGTGTTATGTACCAATCCTGTATTGTACGCCACATTATTTAGAGTTTTTCTAGCCTCTTCAATATCATCTAAACCTATTATATTCTCCATGGCTACCACCTTTTTAAGTATCTACATGTTATATAAATATTTTAACTCATAACAGCAATTTATTCCAGAGTCTCATTGCTAATGTGTAAATCAAGACTTTTAAGTATTCTTTATATAGAAGCTTTTTAAAAATATAGCTGTGCATACAAAAACCGGCTGCAAATAGTCTACAATTATTGCAGCCGGTAAAAATAAAATCTTATTCGCTTTTTATAACTTGCCTTTTTAAGCTTTCAATTGTATTTCTTATTTGAGGAATCATTGCAACTAAAACACATATTAGAATGTTGGTCCCCAGCACTGTTCCATTTACAGCTATAGAATATAAAATAGGGCTCATACCTTCAGGTGCAAAAGATGCAAAGAATATAACGCCTGAAAGGAAGCTGGAAAATATCTGCCCTAAACCTCCTGCAATTATACCGAGAATCAAATTCTTACGGAAAAATCCGGCAATCCCCCAAGCTGCAAAAGCCAATATATAATCCAAAAATACTTGAAAAGGATGTAGGATGTAGGGGTCTTGAACAAGTTGTAAAAGACCATAAGTTGTTCCGGCTATAAATCCTGCAGCAGGTCCAAAAATATAAGCATAAATGAAAATAGGCAGCGGGCTCGCCAGCGTTATCGAACCTCCTTGAGGCCAACGATACAGCCGGATATAGGAAAGTATGAAGGCAACCGCAACGCAAAGACCTCCATATACCATAGCTCTCGTATCAAACTTCGCGTGTTTTCCTATCATTGAAATTATGATAACAAAAGCAACTATAGCCAGTAAAACAACCCATGTAAGCGGAGTTATTTCAGCAAAATCCTCAAACAAACCGGCAGCAAAATTCAAATAAACTCACCTCCTCCCCAAACAAAACTTTATGTCCGGAGAGTAGATGGCAAAAAGCCGCTACACAAGGTCAGCGGCTTACTATATTCAAATCCTAAAACCACTTTCCTACGCTAGTATTACCTAGAACAGGTTCAAGGGTCAGTGAATCACTCACTATCTCAGCTATCTTGCTCCCCTAGTGGACATAAACATATTTAATTTAATTAAACTATAACACAAAGCTAAGGAGATATCAAGTAAAACCGAAAAACTATATACAGAAATTTTCGTTAATACTTAAGTCCTTTTTAAGCAATATTATGCCTTCTGAAGAATAGCGAGAGCAGAGAACCCCTAATGAAGCCATTATATAATTGGAATCTATCAAAACCCTAGCGTTTTGAGTTGGAAGTAATTTTTCACTTTTTTCCGGGCAACGTAAACTTTCCAATATTTTCTTGCCTCTTGGTAATTTTGTAAGTGCGCCACCAGTCCCAATTATCCATTTTACTTTTGTAAGATCTTTGCCTGTTGCTATGGCATATTTGCCAGCAGGTCCAAAAAGATACTTTATTTTACCTGCATGACGTTCAAGTCCAGTTTTGCAAGCTATTTGTGTCAAATACTCTGCAAGTTTTATTTCTTGAGGAGTTGAGGGTATGGGCGGCAGTTTTTCTAGAGCCTCCTTAACATCAAATCCTAAAATTTTCGTAGATTTTTCATAGCCTACAATTTCTATTACATGATAACGGTTTATAAATATTCCTAAATCTCCTTCTACTGTTCTTTTTGCTTCCGGTTCAGGTGCTATTAATATTTTCGCTATTTCTTCTGAGTTTTCAGCTACAGAATGGACATCGGTAGTAGCTCCGCCTACATCGACAACCAATAAATCGCCTATTTCTTCTTTTAGAGCTTTAGCAGCGTTCATAACCGCTCCAGGCGTCGGCATAATAGGCCCATCTACAAAAGTACGAATTTTTTCCATGCCTGGCGCCTTAATGATATGTTCTTCAAATACTTGCTGTATAACCTTTCGAGCAGGTTCCACCACCAATTCATCAATACGAGGATAGACATTGTCAACAAAAAATATCTGATTTTTGTCTTTAAAAATTTCTCCTATCTCATCTCTGGCAGCTATATTCCCTGCATAAATTACAGGAATATCCATTTTAAGTTCTGTAATTTTTTTCGCATTATATATAACTGTATCTTTTTCTCCATAATCTACCCCGCCTGCAATCAATATTATGTTAGGTTTTATCTCTGATATTTTTTTAAGATCGGCCAGTGTTAGCATTCCGGCAGTAACCATCCGAATAATGGCGCCTGCTCCAAGCGCTGCCTCTTTAGCTGCCTTAACTGTCATATCATATACAAGACCGTGCACCGTCATCTTTAAACCACCGGCTGCACTGCTAGAAGCCATTATTTTCCCCCATTGAATCTTATCTTCCACTTGCTGCTCTAAATCTTTTATTGCATTCTTAAGACCAACCGTTACATCTCCATCTTCTACAGTCGTCGGAGCAATTCCCTGTCCTAGAAATTCTGGACAGGAGGTGCGAATACCATTAAAGGCATTAACTATTGTAGTAGTGCTTCCAATCTCCGCTACTAAAACATCTATATTCAGCATACAAAAATCTCCTTAAAACTGAATAGAAAACTTTTTAACAACCAGATTCGACCAAAATCATTCAAGGCTTCTATTTCTTAGTGATTCAACTATAAAACTTGCTACATCGATTCCTTTTGTGCCTCTGCCAAAGCCGGCATCAAGTCCTGCATCTTTTGCAGTTTCATTTGTAATCTGAGTTCCGCCTCCAACAAGAATAATGTTGTTGCGTATACCTTTTTCGATGCAAATATCATTTAGCTTTTTCATATTAATTTTGTGAATATCCGCATGAGTAATTATAGTGCTTATTAAAATTGCATCTGCATCAATTTCTATAGCTGCATCAACTACTTTTTCTATGGGGACAGAAGTGCCTAAATAATGGCACTGAAATCCAAAGCTCTCAAGGCCACCATGTTTTATATCAATAATTTCTCTCATGCCAACAGAGTGCTCATCTTCTCCGACTGTTGCTGCAACAACTTTAATAGGGTGATTGTTCACATAATTTCTAATTTCATCAGCTGAAAGAAGTTTATGTTTTTCAGGTATTTTTAAATCATTGGGATCTATCTCGAAATCTACTTTTCCTTTTATTTCCAAATATGTGCCTTCAGCAGGCTGCATAATTTCTTTGTGAATAACCTCTATTTCAGTAAGGCCAAGTCTTTTTCCTATTTCAAGACCTGCAGCTTCCGCTATCCTTTCTTCTGCCGGCAAAAATACATTAAGGCAAATACACCCATCTCCAAACCATTCCACTTCTGGTTTTAAAAGGTTATTCTCTCGGAGATGCTCTGTTTGTTTAAGTCTTGCTTCTACATTATCATTTTCGTCTAATTCATCTATATAAGCAATCTTATTAGGGTTGCAAAAGGTACAGCCTCCTATAAGGTCGCATGGTTTTTTTGCCCAACTCGGAATATGATTATCTCCAAAGTGTTCACAGACCGGCGCTATATAATCTTCATCACGTTTTACAATTGTACCTGCGCCAACGCCTCCATCTATTTTTCTTGCAATTCCGTCTCCGTTTCTTTCTGGGTACATCCCTGAATCAACAAAAAAGCCCTGTTCCACTGCGCTAAAATAGCCACCAACTTTTATAATTTCTTCAAGGAACAAAACAGCCCTTTCTTTAAGTTCACGTACTTTCGCTCCGAGGGGACCGTCTCTTTTTATTTGAACCATTTCTGTTAGGCTATCCATGCCAACTAAAGCTTGTTTTGCTGTATCAACTGCTTGAACATTATAATAATGCCATGGAACGTTTCTGCCTTCATCTGGAGTTATAGTACTTTGAATGTCTGCACTTGTTAGCCTAGATATGAGTAAGTTTAATACATGAGTGACTGTTGCTTCCCGAGTACTAGATTCAATGTATTTTGTATTCATTTGAGCCCGCATTCTGTAACCGTCGAAAAGTTCTCTTAATGTAACAGCATATGGAAGATCTATTCTGAGATTAGGTGCCGGTGGAGCAGTAGGAGGTACCGTTGAAAGACAAATATTCTCTCGTTTCATACCAATATTTAAAGAATACATGCAATTTATAGCATGTTGAACTATAAGCTCCGGCATAACTTTCCAAGCTTCTCGCGCAGTGGCATTGGCATTGTGTGCACCATCTATTTGAACTATATCCCCCCATGCCATAATCTTTTTAGCTACAGCAGCATCAACGAAAGATCTAACCATATTAATATTTCTATATAATACATTATACTGGGGATCCTGATGTGCCCCATTTACCCCTTCTTCTGCGAAAAGTACAGCCATTTCCGGTCCTGCTACGCCACTGATATAAGAATGGAAATTAATTGGCCTTCCAACTTCATCTTCGATTAAATCAAGAGCCTTTCGAGTAGCTCTTAGTTGTTTACGTGTAATAGGAACTCCTCCAACGCCTTCAGGCGTCCCCTCGATCAATCCATCAAAATGGCTTTGCCCAGCAGTTCTGATTACCATAATATGATCCGCCCCATGCCAAGCGGCCATTCGCATACGTCTAATGTCATCCTCAAAACGTCCGGAAGCAATTTCAGTTGTAATTATGCAATCCGGCTGAGGATCAATATTCCCAAAATATTTTGCGGCCGGCAGAGGAATACTATTCTTTAATCCTGATGATGTTTGATGGTATTCAAAAGGGCCTAATTTTTGATTTTTTACTTTCTCCCGCCAGTGCCATCCTCTGCGCCGAGGTCTATAGTTTTTAAGATCATTCAATATCTCATCTATATCAATTTTCTTATCTTTCTCTAAGCTCATTTTTATATCTCCTCTGATAAAATATTACTAAAAATCCCGGGATTCGAAATATCAATCATAAGCGCTTCTTTTATCCCTTCCCAGCCGCGTCCACTTGCAAGCTCATTTCCAGCTTGTTCCAGAGGAATATTCTTAAAGAGAGAATACTTTAGCACTACGTTGCCTGCTCCTTTTCCTAAAAGGTTTAT